>JBDTVG010000270.1:0-29355 GCA_040007395.1 Chloroflexota bacterium | reverse complement strand
TGTCCGCATTGTTCCGCTCTGCTGAGGGATTCTTATTTCTCTGGAATGGCCTTAAACGCGGTCAACTCGATTTGAGGCAAACTTTCAGACTCCCACTTCGATTGATGTAAAATTGATGCAAAAATCGGCACAATGAGATATGCTAAAAGCACCCTGCAAAAGTGTATTTTTAAGTCAGTTACCACAAATTGCAACCGCGATTAACTCGGAATTTAGTCTGCATTCCTTTTGCAGTATGGAACTAATCGCTACACTTTAAGCAGGTGGTTTGCAATGGTTATGTCATGCGAGATGTAGTGTTTACAGATAGTCTCAACCTCAATGAAATTGCCTAAATCCGCTAAACCCAACATGCTCACTTTCCTCGTAACGACATCAAGCCTTCTCATGGCATCAATACATGCCTTCACTGTTTAGTTATGCTCAGATAGGAGTCGCTTTTCTATGAAAACGCCAAACGAAAAAACAGTTCTCACGACAGCCGCTGGCTATCCCCTCAGTGACGATCAGAATACGATAACCGCTGGACCACGCGGACCGGTGCTGCTGCAAGATTTTCATTTGCTGGAAAAACTTGCCCATTTTAATCGGGAACGTATTCCTGAACGGGTTGTCCACGCCAAAGGGGCGGGTGCTTACGGCACATTCCGCGTCACGAATGACATTACCGCCCATACACGCGCCAAGATTTTTTCCGCTGTCGGTAAAGAAACTCCCATGCTTCTCCGCTTTTCGACGGTAGGCGGCGAAAAAGGATCGGCAGATACGGCACGCGATCCACGTGGCTTCGCCATGAAATTCTATACCGAAGAGGGCAACTGGGATCTGACGGGCAATAATACGCCAGTGTTCTTTATCCGCGACCCACTCAAGTTTCCCGATTTTATTCATACCCAAAAACGTGACCCAGAAACCAATCTTAAATCGTTCACGATGATGTGGGACTTCTGGTCGCTCTCGCCGGAGTCACTGCATCAGGTGACTATTCTGTTCAGTGACCGAGGAACCCCGGATGGTTTTCGACACATGGATGGTTTTGGCAGCCATACCTTTAGCCTGATCAATGCCAAAAATGAGCGAGTATGGGTGAAGTTCCATGCCAAGACGATGCAAGGCATTCGCAATTTGGCTGCCGATACCGCTGAACAGCTTGCTGGCTCCAATCCTGATTATGCGACGCAGGATCTGTTCGATGCTATCGAACAAAAAGATTTCCCGCGGTGGCGTTTTTCTGTTCAGATTATGACGGATGAGCAAGCCGCTTCATTCCACTATAACCCGTTTGATCTGACCAAAATTTGGCCTCACAGCGAGTTCCCACTGATCGAAGTTGGCACCATTGAGCTGAATCGTAACCCGCAGAACTATTTCGCAGAGATCGAACAATCAGCCTTTACGCCAGCCAACGTGATCCCCGGTGTCAGCTTCTCGCCGGACAAAATGCTTCAAGCACGCATCATGTCCTATGGTGATGCCCATCGTTACCGCTTAGGGGCTAACTACGAAACCTTGCCCGTGAACCATGCCCACGCGCCAGTCAATAATAATCAACGTGATGGCTTCATGGCCTTCAACGGCAATTCCGGTTCAGCCCCGAACTATAACCCCAACAGCTTTAATGGGCCTGAGCAAGCGCCTGAATACAGTGAGCCACCGATTCCCGTCGATGGCGAGGGCGCACGCTACAATCATCGTGATGGCAACGATGACTATACCCAGCCGGGGGATCTGTTCCGCTTGATGACCCCCGATGAGCAGGCGCGTTTGCTCGATAACATTGCTGGTTCGATGATGCACATACCCACTGAGATCCAGATGCGCCAGATTGCCCACTTCTATAAGGCCGATCCCGCTTACGGACAAGGGGTTGAAGACAGACTCAAGGTCGCCGTTAAGCCCTAACTGAGCGCGTTGGCCTGCATTTTCCTCATCCTGTAAAATTGAATTTTGGTAGGGGCGGGCCTATGTGCCCGCCCGCTAATAAACAGGTCAGCTAGAAAATCCGCCGAATTCTGGAGCAACCCCGTTTTCATGAATTTAAAATCTCCTTCGACACGCGGCGCGATCTACGGCATTTCGGCGGCGGCTATCTGGGGCGGCATGTATGTGGTTAGTGATGTCGTCTTGCACGTGATCCCACCCTTTTTGCTGCTCTCGCTGCGACTGTCTATCGGCGCGGCAATTCTCGGCGCGATTCTGGTGATGCGTGGGCAGCTTAGTATCGCGCCCCGCGATGCACTCAAACTGTTGGGGGTGGGCATTATCGGTTCAGGAATCAGTTTGGGCGCACAGTTTGTCGGCACGCATTTGGCAACGGCGATCAATGGGGTGGTCGTGACCAGCGCCTCGCCGGCCTTTATCCTATTGTTTGCATGGTTGATCCTGCGCGAACCCCTTACACCAATCCGCATCGGGGCTGTCACGTTGGCTTCGATAGGTGTACTGGCGGTACTCGATCTCTCCAAGTTCGATCTCAGTTCAAGCACATTCGGCGGCAATCTGGCACTGGCGATTGCGGCGGTTACGTGGGGGCTGTATTCGGTGCTGATCCGGTTGGTGTCAAAAAACTACTCGACGCTAACGATTAGCTTCTATGCGTTGGCAGGCGGTCTGATCCTGTCAATTCCAGCGGCGGCGGTAGAACTCAAGACACAGCCCGTCGGAGAGATCACGGTTGGCGTGATTCTGGGTGTGCTGTATCTGGGCGTAATCTCCTCGGCAGTGTCGATTGTGCTGTGGAATCAGGCGTTCGCGTTGGTCGAAGCCAGTATCGCATCGCTGTTTTTCTTCGCACAACCACTGGTCGGCGTGCTGCTAGCGATGATCCTGCTAGGACAGCCGCTTACCCCTCAACTGCTGATCGGCGCGGTGCTGATTATCGCGGGTGTGCTATTGTCAATTGTTCGTAGCGCCCCGGTGAGTGTATCCAGCACAACCAGTTAACCGCTGGTGGACAGCGTCGGGGTAGTCGTCGGAACCGTCGTTGGGGCTTTGGGTGTGACGATTGGTGTCGCATTACGATAGGTTTTATAGGGAAGGAATCCATTCCATCCTTGTAAAGTTGAAGTATCCTCAATACTCTCCCAATTTCCGGGGTCGAAAAACATGAGCATGATAACAGGCGAATTGGCGACAAGTTTGCTGTTCACATCACCCGGATAGCACCATACAACCAGGCCTTGAACGGGGTAAACCATTGCTATCGCGACATCTTTGTCTGAATATTCTACAGGGTTGACAAACTTAGGTGTACCGAAGTTGTTAATCATCTGTTGGGCGGTCATATTCGGTGCCACTTTGATCAGCATCGCACTCACTACACCATCAGTGGTAGATGCAAGCTGACAGCAGTTTAGGCCATCTTTAGTAGACCAGTCTGCCGAACCGCGTAAGTTTTTTTTAGGATCTTGGCTTTGCACGTTGCTAAAAGCGGGATCTGCCTTAATCTTAGTGAGGGCATCGGCAAAGGTGGTTCTGCCGGGTGTAATGCCGCGAAAGCAAGGAGCAGAGCAAGACACATTCTTAGCCAGCAGTGAGGTATCCTTCAAATATTTATCCGATTGCAGCAGCGGTGTACCTGCTGGAGTAGCCGTAAAATATATATTAGGAGTTTGTGTAGATCGCCTGAAAGTAGCATTTGAAAGGCTGATTATCGCCACGCCCAAAAAAATACAAACAAATAGGGATACATAGAAAAGTCGCTTGTAGAAAGGTTTCAAGTAAACACTTCTCGCTTTCGGCAAAATCCCCAGAGTCTCGATCTGCCTCAAAACGTCGCTCGACTTAGCCAGCCGATTGCCAATAGGCAGCATCGTAGGCGGGCAATTCGCAGCGCAGCGGTTTATCAGTGCGGAAGCCAAACGCATAATCCGCCTGCATCAACTGGTGGATTTCGCTCGTGCCTTCGTAGATCACGCCGCCTTTGGCATTCCGCAGATAGCGCTCCACGTCATACTCGTCGCTAAAGCCATACGCGCCGTGAAGCTGGATCGCTTCGAGGGCAGCTTGCACACTTTGATCAGTTGCGTACCACTTCGCCATCCCCGTTTCGCGAGTGTTGCGTTGGCCTATATTCTTCATCCAGCCGGACTTCATGACCAGCAGTTTGGCGGCATCGTAGCTCTGCTGCATATAGGCGATCTTCTGCTGTACAAGCTGATGTTTGGCGATCTCTTTGCCAAAAGTCGAGCGGCTCAACGCATACTTGATGCTGTCTTCCAAGCAAGCGCGGATCAGTCCGACTGCGCCCGCTGCGACGGTATAGCGTCCATTGTCCAGACAACTCATGGCGATGTAGAAGCCTTCACCTTCCTCACCGAGACGGTTAGCGACAGGCACTTCGACATCGTTAAAGGCCACCCAGCCTGTCGAACCCGCCCGAATGCCGAGTTTGCCGTGAATATCGCCTGTGGTCAGGCCGGACATGTCGCGGGTGACGATAAAGGCCGTCAGCGCTTGGCTACCAGATTCCGCCGTCCGAGCCACCACGAGAAAATGATCGGCCTTTGTGGCGAGGCTGATCCACATTTTCTCGCCGTTCAGAATATATGTGTCGCCGCTGCGTCGGGCGGTGGATTGCATTGACAGGACATCGCTGCCCGCATTAGGTTCGGTTAGACAAAATGCGGCGTACTTCTCGCCGCGTGCCTGCGGAACTAGAAAACGCTGCTTCTGTTCTTCGGTTCCCCATTGCAGCAGCGCCATGCTGTTCAGACCCATGTGAACCGACATCACGACCCGCAAATGGGTATCAACGCGCTCTAGTTCCTCGCACACGAGGCCAAGCGTGATATAGTCGAAGCCTTGCCCACCGTACCGCACCGGGATGTTAATGCCGAGAATGCCGAGTTCCGCCATACGTGGCAATTCGGCGGGATTCATCTCCTGACGGCGATCCCACTCCTTGAGCGTAGGATAGACTTCTTTTTGTGCGTAATCCCGCACCATCTTTTGCGCCATGATCTGTTCTTCGGTGAGGGAAAAATCCATCGCTACCGCCTGAATTACATCTCTAAATTGTCACAAATTGAAATTATCGGGCGGATTATAGCAATTTCCACAGCGCCCGCGAGTCGCTAGCGTGATGGCTCATGTTATAATGCCTTCATACCTGATTGGCATGAATAGGGCTTTCCTGATGAGTAAAATGGAACCTGATGACGATACCGTGAGGCATGTTCCGCGCGCCTTGATCATTCAAGATGAAGTCGCATTGAATAAGATGTTGAAGACCATGCTTGAACAGATGCACATGCTCACCTTCTGCGAAACCCAAACTGCCACCGCGTTAAAGCACTACAGCCAGATTCATCCAGATCTCGTAATGCTCGATATTGGAATGCCGGGTGGCTGGAAAACGCTGGATACAATTAAAGAAACTAAAGTACTTTTCCGTCGCCCTGCTATCATCATTTTGTGCGATTCCAGAGATCCGGCGACGCGGCTCATGGGCAAGCTGCGCGGTGTTGAAGAATATCTGCTCAAATCCTGTACGCGGGAAGCTGTACAGGTCGCCGTGCGTCGTGCCATCAATTTGGATGATCTGGATGACGAGTCGCGCTAGTTGAACAGGGCGGGCATCGCCGCACGCTTGGCACTACGCTTGATCGTCCTGATCGGCTGTCTGCTGCTAATACAGGAGCCGCGTCTGCTTGTTACCCCACGCGATATTCAGGCTGGCGACTCGGCGCGACAAAACGGTAAAGTTGCTGAAGCAATTGCCGACTATCGCGCCGCCCTTGAAGCCCAACCCAACGATCTGCAACTCCTGACCCGACTCATTGAAAGCAGCCTAACGGTGCATCGCCCGGATATGGCGACTCAATATATGCGGCAGGTTGCCGCGATACAGGGTTGGACTCCTGACTTGTACCGCCGCATGGCTGATGTGCTGGTCGAACAGGGCGACGAACAACAAGCGGTTATCTACTGGCAAACCTCATTGACCGGAACAGCACAAGACATCCCAACTTTGCGCAAATTGGCGACCTACGCCACTACAAATCAGGAGTGGAAGGACGCTACCGAGATGCTGACTCGGTTAATCGCGCTAGCTCCGAATGACGATCAAGCGCTGTATCAATTGGGCTTGGCGGTGCTGCCAACGGATCTGCAAGCCGGGATCACCTACCTCGGACAAGCGGCTGCCGATCCCGAATATCGCACGGCAAGCAATGCTATACAATCCACCATTATTGCCCACAACAAAGACAACGTAGCAACCCTTGATTTCCAAATTGGGCTAACGTTGATGACCCTCAAGTTATGGCCTTACGCCGAACATGCGCTGAGTACCGCCCTTGAACATGGACAAAATGATCCGGCAACGCTGGCATTTCTGGGGGTAACACAAGATCAGCAGGGGCGCGATGGCTGGCCTCTCATCGATCAAGCCTTTACCCTTGCGCCGAATGACCCAATGGTCAACTATGCGAGTGCGCTGCATTGGCGCTTGGCGGGCGATACCGATCAGGCGTTGGTTAGTTTGAATCGCGCTCACACGCTTGATCCCAAGAATCCGGCGATAGCTGCTGAAATCGGCTTGGTGTATCAAATGTTGGGTCGGATGGACTACGCGGCACAGTGGTTTACGGCGGCTTCGTTGCTAGCGCCGCAAAACGCCAGCTTCCAGACCTTGCTAGCAACCTTCTATGCTGACACGGGCTATAACCTGAACGGCGATGGGCTACCGACCATCCGCAAGATTGCCGACCAGTTTCCCAACGATGCCAATGTTCGCGCTAGTTTGGGGTGGGCGCTGTTTACCAGCGATCAATATGATGCGGCACGGGTCGAGTTGGAAAAAGCCCTTATCCTCGACCCGACCAATGTTCGCGCCCGCTATTACTTCGCGGTATTCCTCGAAAAGCGCGGCGATCCGCAGAGTGCGATTGAAGCGTTTCTGTATGTGTATCGCGATCCCGCCGATAACGCCTTCAAGGATCTGGCAGCCGTCGCCCTCAAGCGGCTTGGCTACAGCGTCGATCCCAACCGCACCGGATCGTAAAGTTTAGATCTATACAATGTGAGAAAACGACCTATAAGGCAGAGTGTGGTTACTCCGCCACTTATTGAGAACTAACTCAATTTGGCTTAACGGCTGAATGTTGAACACTTAAAAGTTTAGTAATCAAAGCAAGCATAAGTAAACTCGTAAAATACTTAGAAGATAGTGTTTACATAAGGGAGGGCTTCTTATTCAGCGGTGAAAGGTTTATATCGCATGTACTCTAGTCGCTTAACATTTAAATGGATAGTTCAAAGAGTCAACTCCCCTCTTTCAAGAAAAGAAAGCTCGATTGCAGACATTGTTTACGCACTTAGCGATGTAGGCTGTGTATTGTGTATTCCAAATTATAGTTTCACAGATGATGGATACCAGATCGCCGACTGTCTGCTATGTGGCATGTCAAAACTTGCTCTCACAAAAGGCATGACCATAATCAGGCAATTTATGGAGATTTCTCAAATTAAGGAAGATACGAATGATACATTGTGTGAAGAGAATTCTATAAGTAATTTACCTACATTGGCGCTTATTGATTTTGCTGTGAGCTTGAATGGATTAGCTGAATACAATGAAGCTGTTACAGGAAAACAAAAGTTGTTTTACATGAGTTGGTGGGTCGTTAATGAGCTTACATGGCTTTCAATACTGGAGATTTACGAACTAGTTAAGCTGTCTGGTTCCTCGCTTTATTTTCTTGAGCCACCTGAGCAATGTCATACAAACCCTGAGCTTTCTTGCAATATTCAGTTTATCCTTGAAGTACCCCGCTACAATGATTTTCAAAATGTTAAGTCAGCCCTATCTAACTATCTTAATATCGAAATGTGGTCTTGGATTCCATCCAAACCTGCTTTATTCAAATTCATCAGATTAGCAGATGCGATACTTCTTTCAAATGAGAATTTGCAGCGATTATCCGAAATTGTGAATATATTTTCTGAACTAAATAAACAACGTGGATTTTCTTAACTGGTTCTGGTAGATACTCAGTCACTCATTGAGAGCTAAACTCAACAGTAGTAATTTCATGTGTGATTACTAACTACTATACTGGGGCGAATGCAATATTCGCCCCAGTATTTTATAGAAGGATGCCTCAGCTAAATCGCTACTTCCGCGCCGCTTTGAGCGCATCGTAAGCGGGCCGAGGATCACCATTTGTATTCAATAGCGAGTAGTAGCAGCCTTTGAATTCGGTGCTAGATGGTTGGTTGCCGACAATTTGACAGGCATTCAAATTATAGACAAACATCGGGCCGATATAGCCGAGGGTGCGGGCTAGTTCGTAGGCACGTGGTAGATACTGCGCCTGTTGAGTCTGGCTGGTGAACTTCACAAACCCAAAGTTCTGATCGACGGTGCTAGGGTCAGTGACCACGCCATCGCTCGATCCCCACCCGAACTCTGTCGTCCACAGGAATGTCCCGCTGTCAGAACTATCGGTCATGATCGCGCGGTAATCTTTCAGCGTATCCAGAAAATAGAAGCTACGATCATTGAACCAGCCGGAAACCCCCGGCGAGGCGGTGCAGCACAGACTATCTGGTGGGTTCGCCCACCCGCCGGGATGTACGCCAATTGCATCTGAGTACATCGCCAAACCTGCCGTATAAGCCTGTCGCAGGAATAGGCGGTCATTGATGGCATTCACGCCGTCATTGTAGCCCGTCGGCGAGAGTCCAGCGCTGATCACGAGTGCAGCAGGATCAGCCGTCTTGATCGCGCCATAGGCCAGTCGCAGCATCTCGACATAGCTAGCGGCACTCAATGGGCGACCACTCCACTCGCGGCGGATATTCGGTTCGTTCCAAATTTCATAGGCCAGCACGCGCCCTTTATAGCGGGTGGCTAGTGCGCCGACAAAATTGGCATAGTCACTAAAGTTAGTCGGCGGGCCGCTTTCCGTCGCTGTCGGGCGTGACCAATCGGGGGCGCTGGTTACGGTCAGCAGCACCTTGAGACCGCTTTCCGTCACTGCATCAATCTGGGCATCCAGTGCCGTCGAGTCGATAGTACCTTTGGTGGCTTCCATCGTTCGCCATGAGACAGGCAGCTTCACCCACACCATACCCAGATCCGTGATCTTGCTGGTGACGGTAGCAGCATCCTGCCCGGTCATATCGGCAACCACGCCGAAGGAAAAGCCTACGTTTCCGGCAGTGCTGGGGATAGTGCCAGTCGGCAGCGGTACGACGGTGCTAATGCCACCGCCAGAAGTGCTTCCGCCAGTCGTGCTGCCCGGCAGTGCCAACACCTGTCCCGCATAGAGCAGGTTAGGATTACTAATATTGTTGAGTTGCATTAACGCTTGCATACTCGTGTTGAACTTGACCGAGACGCGATACAGATTATCGCCCGGCTGCACGGTGTAGCTAGTTGGGTTTGCTACTGGAGCCGTTGCGGTGGCTGGAATCGCTGTGAAGATTGGCACAATGGTGGGTATCGCCGTTGGGGCAGTTGTGGCTGTTGGCGCAGCGGTAGGTGTGTTGGTCGAAATAATCCCCGCATCAACAGTCGCGTCTCCGCCGGATGGCGTGACCGTCGTTGTGGGCAGCGGCACAACGGTTGCTACCCCAGTGGTTGCGGTTGGTATGACACCCGCTAGCGGGATAATCAGTGTTTGACCAACCGTCACGTAATTCGAATTGACAATACCATTGGCGCGTTCCAAAGCATCGAGACTGATGCCGAACTTCAGGCTGATTCGGTATAGATTATCGCCCGGTTGCACGGTATAGCTTACGCTATTGCCTTGCGCCGTCGCCAGTCGGGCAGCACCGAACAATGCCCCAAGCATAACCAGAACGGTTATTGCGGCTGTCACACGTCTCATAAAATGGCCTCCTTTGAGGAGATGGTCACAATCAATTAGGATTATGATAAAGCAATACGGGCAACTACGCTAGCATTGATCCGACCAAAACTGTGTTCCTGAGCCAAGTTACTGGGGCAGGGTTCGTTCGGTTGGAACTTATCGGAGTTCTGTGCTAGCCTAAACCCTTATCTATTGTGCATCCAACACAACACGAGAAGTCGCTATGCAAGCCAGCCAAAGCCAAAGTGATCGTACACAGGAACAGTTGCCGGATCTGCGGATCGTACCGCTGGCCAGTCTCATGCCTCACGAAGAAAATGATACCCAGCGTTCGGAACCGCTGATCGAACGAATCCGTACAGCGGGGACATTGCTTAATCCCCCGATTGTTGCGCCCATGGATGATGACCCCATCAATGGACATTTCGTGATTCTTGATGGTGCAAACCGCCACTATGCGCTCCGTGAATTGGGCTATGCCTATATTTTGGTGCAGGTGGCAGATTACGAGAGTGACGCTGTACAGCTTGAAACGTGGAATCATGTCGTAAGCGGGCCGTCATGGTTTGAATTTCTGCGACCTATCAACGCGATTCTGGGGTTAAAACTTACTGCGACGGATCTGTTGAGCGCACAGGCGGCCTTGGCACAGCGCGATATTATGGCGTATGCGGTACTGGAAGATGGCTGTGCTTACACCATGCACGCCACTGCCACGACACTGGCAGAACACAACAAGATTCTCCGCAAGATTGTGAATACCTACAAACGCAATGGCGTACTCAATCGTATTAGGACGGACGTGCTGCGTCAGGCACGCAAACTCTATCCTGATGCGCTGGCGATTGTAGTCTTTCCGCACTATCAGCCTGCCGAAATCGTGGTAGCTGCCCGCGATGGCGCATACTTGCCGCCGGGGATCAGCCGTCATATCATCCGGGGGCGGGCAATGCGACTGCATTATCCGCTGGAGGCTTTCCGCGAAAACGGCGAGTCGTTGGCACAAAAAAATGAACAGTTGCAACTATGGATTCAGCGGCGTATGGCAGAAAAGCGCATCCGCTTCTATGCTGAATCGACCTTTATTTTCGATGAGTAATCATGGCTGTTACAATATCTCGTAAACGCCCCAAATAAATAGCGAGGCGGCATAGAGGCAGGATAAGGAAGTTTATGCTGATACGACGTAATCCCAGCGTGTATGAGATCAATACGTGGGTGTGGCTGACAGACCTGAGTAGTCGCTTTGAGCGGACGGTGACGCTTGGCGATGTCCCCTCCGAAGCATTGGATGAGATCGCCGCGTGGAGTCCTGATGTGGTCTGGATGATGGGAGTTTGGCAGCGCAGTCCACATGGGCGGGCTATCGCGCTCAGCCACCCTGATTTGCAGTTTGAATATCAACGCGTCCTGCCGAATTTCCGGGACGAAGATATTGTCGGGTCGCCATATGCAGTCTATCGCTATGTGGTCGATGGACATCTGGGCGGCCCAGATGGGTTGGCGGCTTTCCGCGAACAGCTTCAACAGCGCGGGATTGCCCTGCTGCTTGATTACGTCCCCAACCATGTTGCTGTCGATCATCACTGGACGGTTGATTGCCCGGATTGTTTGGTACGCGGCACAGAGGAAGACCTCGCGCTGCGTTCGTCGTTTTACTTCCATACTGCCGAAAATAACCTAATCTTCGCACATGGACGCGATCCATATTATCCCCCTTGGACAGACACCGCACAGGTTAACGCCTTTTCGCCAGATGCCCGTGCCCAATCGCTGGCAACGGTGCAGAGTATTGCCAACCAGTGCGACGGGGTACGCTGCGATATGTCGATGCTACTGGTCAACCGCATCTTCTCTAATCTCTGGAATATGGAGTCGCCCCACACTGAATTCTGGCACGACCTGATTCCAGCGGTCAAAGAGGAGCATCCCGGTTTTGTCTTTATGGCGGAAGTCTACTGGGAAATGGAAGCCGAACTGCAATCACTCGGTTTCGACTACACCTACGACAAACGGCTCTATGATCGGCTTCTGCACGAAAGTGTCCATATCGTGCGCGATCATCTGTATGCCGCAAGCACTTACCAGCGCCGCATGGTACGCTTTATCGAAAACCACGATGAACGGCGGGCGCAAGAATCGTTCGGCTATGAACGCTCAATGGCAGCGGCGGCGTTGACTATGCTGCTGCCCGGTGCGAAGCTGTACTATGACGGTCAGTTTGAGGGGCGGCGAATCAAGTTGCCTGTACAGCTTGGGGTTCGCCCGAAGGAAACGCCCAATGAGCCGCTTAAAACGTTCTATGCAAAAGTCACCGCCGAATTGAGCCATGCTGTTTACCACGATGGAACCTTTATGATGTTGGGGACTCAGCCGATCCTGAGCCACGATGAGAGCCACGAAAACCTGTTTGCCTTTGCATGGGCGCTGGATGACGAATGGCGTGTCACCGTCGTCAATTACAGCGACAGAGAGGCCAAAGGGCGGATTATGCTGCCACGCCCCTCGATGGCGGGCATGACCACATGGATCTTTACCGATGCGCTCAACCCTGAAAATGCGTTGTTGTACGGCGGCGACGATCTCCTCACGTCGGGTCTGCCAATTGACCTTCCCGCGTATGGCGCATACCTGTTCGCGGTCTCCAAAGGGTAAGCAAGGCGATCATGCAAGTTATCGAAACGATTGCTGACTTTCGGGCAGCCCGTGCCGCGTTAACAGGCAGTGTCGGACTTGTCCCGACGATGGGCTATTTGCACGATGGACACTTGGAACTGGTGCGACTCGCAGCCGCGCAAAACGATCATGTGGCGGTGTCGATCTTCGTCAACCCAACGCAGTTTGGCCCTGACGAAGATTTCACCAGCTATCCGCGTAACCCCGAACATGATCTGGCGATTTTGCGTGAGGCCAATGTGTCATTGGTGTTTACGCCATCCGTAGCGGAAATGTACCCGGCTGGCTTCCAAACTTATGTCGAAGTGACAGGCGTTTCGCAAGGGCTGGAAGGAGAGCATCGCCCCGGTCACTTTCGCGGGGTCGCGACTGTCGTTACCAAGCTCTTTAACATCGTCCAACCGGATCGCGCCTACTTCGGGCAAAAAGACGTACAGCAAGCAGCCGTTATTCGCCGGATGACTGCCGATCTCGCTATGCCATTGGAGATCGTTATTGGACCAATCGTGCGTGCGCCTGATGGTCTAGCGCTCAGTTCGCGCAACAGCTATCTGAACTCACAACAGCGCTTTGCCGCTCCAGTATTGTATCGGGCGCTGCTGGCGGCAAAAACCCGCTATGAAGCTGGAGAACGTTCGCCGGATGTCTTGCGTGCCGCGATGCGCGATGTGCTGGCAGCGGAGCCGTTAGCCCAAGTTGAGTACGTGAGTGCTGCTGATGCTGACACGCTCATCGAACTTGATCACCCTACAGATCGCCCTCTGTTGCTCTCCCTCGCTGTCCAGATTGGCAAACCACGCTTGATCGACAATCTAATCTTGGGTGGCTGGTGAATCGGCAAGAGGGGTCATAGATAGATAGTCCTTTACAAATAACGGGGAAAGGCGACTCTCCAAGATGAGCCGACATGGTTGCCCATGATTTTCATCCTAATTCCACTTGTACCCGCTGAGTAACGAGGGAGGATTATTGGGTGGCTGTACAATCTGACCACGACGATGCGGAGAAATGGCGCAGCGAACAGCAGCGCATGATCGATGAGCAGTTGCGGGCACGAGGCATCACCGATGAGCGTGTCCTCCAAGCCATGCAAGCCATCCCCCGCCATGTCTTCATTGCCGATCAGATGCAAGGTGATGCTTACGCGGATCGCGCCGTCCCGATTGGCGAAGGGCAGACGATCTCGCAACCGTATATCGTGGCATTGATGACGCAAGCCTTAGAAGCCGACTCGACAGCGCATGTCCTCGAAGTTGGCACAGGTTCAGGCTATCAGACCGCCATCCTCAGCCAATTGGTGAAGCATGTCTACACGGTTGAACGCCATCAAATTTTGGCGGAACAAGCCATCGCCCGCTTTGCCCAACTTAACTGCCGGAATATTAGCGTGCATATTGGCGACGGTACAGCGGGTTGGCCTGCCCATGCACCCTATGACCATGCGATGATTACGGCGGCTGGCCCCACCATCCCGCGTGCTATTGTTGAACAGGTACGGCGTGGCGGCACGATTGTCCTGCCCGTCGGGGGTCGCAAGTCGCAGCATTTACAGCGCTTGCGGGTACGGTGGCTTGGCTTTTCGCGAGAAGACCTTGGCCCAGTATCGTTTGTACCGCTGATCGGGCGCTACGGTTGGCATCCGCCCAAATAAATTCCTATGAACATACCCAACACGTTACCAAAATTCGCAAAAACACCGTTCTTACCCGTAAAATATCCCAAAGTAGCGGGCGCTCACAAGCGTTCGATTTTATTGGCAATTGATGCCAACGGTCACAACGGCGGTATATCTTGATGACCTATGAAAATATTTTGCTAGAACGTCCCGAAGGGTGCGTTGGGCTGGTGAGGCTCAACCGTCCCAAAGCCCTGAATGCCCTCAACACTATGCTCATGGTTGAGTTAATTCATGTGTTGGATCTACTGGACAGCGACGACTCCATTGGCTGTATCGTCATTACAGGCGATGATCGGGCTTTTGCAGCGGGCGCGGACATCAAGGAGATGGCAGAAGCTAGCGCCGTCGAGATGTTCTCCCGTAACACGATTGGCCTATGGGATCGTATCGCCACAATCCGCAAACCGATCATCGCGGCAGTGTCGGGCTGGTGTCTGGGCGGTGGCTGCGAACTGATGCTAGCCTGCGATATGATTGTCGCCTCGGCTTCCGCCAAGTTTGGGCAACCAGAGATCACGATTGGCGTGATTCCCGGTGCAGGTGGCACGCAGCGCCTAACGCGGGCTGTCGGCAAAGCGCTAGCGATGGAAATGATTCTCAATAATCGCACGTTGACCGCCGATGAAGCGGCACGTTTTGGGCTAGTTAACCATGTGGTTGCCGTCGAGGACTATCTAAATCAGGCGCTCCGGCTGGCTCGCGAGATCGCGGGTCGTGCGCCGCTGGCGGTACGGCTTGGCAAAGAGGCGGTCAACAAAGCGTTTGAGGGGACACTCAGCGAAGGGATCGCCGCCGAACGCCGCAGCTTCTATTTTCTATTTGCTACTGAGGATCAAAAGGAAGGCATGGCCGCTTTTGTCGAGAAACGCGATCCGCACTGGACAGGCCAATAGCGCTGCAACAGCGCTATTGATCAATTTATGCTGACTGAACCGACAACCCTTAGAGTGCTTTATACTGCATCGCTTGGCGGGCGTTTAGCAGTCTTGCCAAAATTGATGACCGCCATTCGGCAGGAACGGGCGACCAGCGCGGGACCAGCATTGCTCGTCGATCTGGGTCGATCTTGCGCGGCGGACACATGGATCTGTAAGGCTACTGATGGACGCGGGATGCTAGTGGCGATGGATGCAATGGGTTACGACGCATTTCATATCGGCGCGGCTGACCCGCTGTATACGCAGCCCGGTATTGTGAGCCAACTGCGGGATGTGATCCAGACTCCGCTGGCGGCTGGCCCGTGGTCGGGCGTAGTGCGGCGCACTGGCATGGTTTTCGGATTTGCAGCACGCTTCGATGTTCGACCCGCTACTGATGATCCACTTGATCTGATGATCGCGCTGCAACTCAGCAAATATGCACAGTCCACTGTAGATTATGATGGGCAGCTACGCACCCTGCTCTTGGACAACGGTTTGACGAACGAACCTGACCCCATGCTTGGGCGACTCGACATTGCGATGACGGCGGAACCGCCCTATATTCAGATACTTTCTCAGACGCAGTCTCCCATTGCCGCCGATTTGTTGCCCGACCAAACCATTGTGAGTGTCATTGAATTTGTGGAGAGCGAAGCGCGGTACGTGGAACGGAAACGAGGGATAAGTTGATAGCCCAGCTTGAACTAGTCGCCAAGCTCGACGCTTTTTTTAACATCCTTGCCTTTAATGAAAGCAGCAGCCGTCGCTATTTTCCTACAGGTTATGAATCGATCTTCGCGGGCTTTGCTACTCCAAACTTCTTGGCTGGCCCTTGGAATGGTCTGGCGTTGAATAACACAACTGAAGTAGATCGTGTCTATACCATTGTCTTTCCCGGTCAGAATGTGCTGGATAAAATCATCGCCCGCGAAGTGGAACGCGGCGCACCCGGCGCGATTATCTTTAGCCATCACCTGAACGACTATGAGGAAAGCGGCGCGGGTTTTACGTACATCACCGAGGACCAGCTTGAAGAACTGAAAGAGCATCACATCAGCTATTATGTGTGTCATGCGCCGCTGGATTGCCACCCCAAGATCTCGACCTCAACTGCACTGGCGAACGCTCTCAAACTGCGCGACACTGAACGCTTCGGGCAGTATGTCGGGGGATTGGCAGGCATACATGGAACTGTCGGGCCAGTTAGCTTCAACGAGTTCGCCCGCAAATGTGCCGAGGCGGTGCTGCTGCCGTCGCTCCGTTACGATGCGCTGCGCCACAACGGGCGACCTGTCCAGCATGTCGCGATCATGACGGGGGCGGGCGCATCTGAAGAATTCTTGCGTGAAGCATTGAGTTTGGGCTGTGATACCTTTGTCACAGGCGAATGGTGGCTGTTTGGCCCCGGCGAGTGGCGCAGTGCCTACCGTGAAGCCATGCGGATCTTTCTCGCGGATACGAGCCTGAATCTGATCGGTACGTCGCACTATGCCAGCGAAGCAGTGGTCATGTGTTCCCAAATGCCCACATGGTTCTATGAGAACGTGCCGGGAGTCGAGCCGCTGTTCATTGCTCAGGACGATCCTTGGCATTAGGGTTCGTGACCACCCTTAAAAATTGACCTGCTTCCTACTAAAGGATAAGCATTTGTTTCGTTACCTTTCCGGCTTTCTAATTTCGATCATCCTATGTGCATTCATTGCCCCAAGTAGATTGGCGTTGGCGGATACACCCAACACAGCAACGCCTACTTTTTCAAATTTGCCCCTCACGTTAACCGTAACAGGCCGTGTAGCAAGTGGTACAGCGGGCGTAACTGTCCCCGCAGGTATTCCGATAACGCTGCAAATCGCGCACCCTGACGCGAAAACTGGTGCGCCACTCGAAGCGCTCAAACGTGATGTACCGCTCGGTGCGGATCGCACTTTCACCTTTGAAAATATTATCGCATCGGCGGGCGATATTGCTATCATCAGCACGGTATTTCAGGGAGTTGTGCAGGTCGGAACGCCGATCCAGTTAACGAACGGGCAAACGCGACTCGACTCGACTTTGACGCTTTACGCTGTGACAAACGACATCAACGTCGTGACACTTTTGAGTGTGCAACATATCCTTGACTTCAAAGGCAATGTGCTGCAAGTGCTGGCGACTTATAACTACGCCAATAACAGTGATCGTCTGTACCTTTCGGCGGATCGAATTGCGCTCGGCTTGCCTGTGTCTGTACGAATTCCGCTGCCTGTTGGCGCACAGGCCATCGCCTTTAACTCGCAGACTGCCGAACGATTCGCGACAGGCGGTGATCTGAACGCGCCGATTGTGCAAGACACCAAACCCGTCCTGCCGGGACAGGTACATCAGATCGTGTTCTCGTACCAGTTGCCGTATAACGGGGGCGCACCGATTGATCAGGATTACCCGTACAATACTTCCTCGCTCGAAGTGCTGATTCCCGATGATGCAGGTGTTGGCCTAAGTGGGGCGCATGTCGGTTCCGCCACGCTCACCGACGCGGAATTTGATCGGACAACAAATACGGCTATCAATCCGAAGCGCAGCTACAGCCAATATACGCTTAAGTCGCCGCTCAAGGCCGGAAATCGCCTGATCTACATGTTGGGCAAGGCCAGCGCCATTCAGCCGACCAAAGCGCCAAATGCCGCCTCAACCGCGAGCAGTCTGACCACGACTGAGATTATTGCGATTGTGCTGATCGTGATTGTGCTGGTTGTGATTGGCGTAGTTATCGGACAACGTGCCTTGAAGGGCAGCCAACGTTAGCATGAGTCTGTCCACGCCTCTGATCGCCGTCAATGGGTTGGTCAAGGCTTTTGGGCTGCGGCCTGTGCTGCGCGATATAAATTTCGAGGTGGCCAGCGGTGCGGTGATGGGCTTGCTTGGCCCGAATGGATCGGGCAAAACAACGCTGCTACGATTGCTTTCCGGCCTAAGCAAAGCTACCGCAGGTACAATCACTATTGGCGGCTGGAGTCTGCCCGACGAAGCCGCCGCCGTGCGGATGCAAATAGGGGTCGTAGCTCATTTGCCGCTGCTCTATGACGACCTGACTGCCGAGGAAAATCTGCGTTTCTTTGCGCGACTCTATAATCTGGATAATGCCCACAGTCAAGAGCGCGTGGCAACGATGTTGGATCGGGTCGGGCTGGCAAAGCGATCCCGCGAATTGGTGCATACCTTTAGCCGAGGGATGCAGCAGCGACTGGCGATTGCACGGGCGATGCTCCATGAACCGGCGGTATTGCTGCTCGATGAACCCTACACGGGCTTAGATGTTAGCGGCGCAGAACTCCTTGACGGCCTGATCCGCGATTGGAAAGTTTCCGGACGCACATTGATTATATCGCTCCACGATTTACAGAGGGCATCTGCCATCAGCGATCAGATTGTGATCCTGAACCGGGGCAAAGTCGCCGTCAATTCGCCCGTCGCTGAAATCGATAATCTTCCCTCATTATTCGCCCAAGTCACGGACTCGGCATGAAGCGCACGACTCCATTCCTTCGCGCCGTGCTGACCATTGCGGGCAAAGACCTCCGCGCCGAACTTCGCAGTCGCCAGTTGATTAGCGCCATTGGTCTGTTTGCCTTGCTAGCGACGATGGTGTTCTATTACACGCTCGAAAGCCGCCCCGATGTGCGAGTGGCAGCACTGCCAGCGGTGTTGTGGGTGATCATCGTCTTTGCCGGGACACTCGGCCTGAATCGCAGTCTGGCGCAAGAGTTTGATCGCGGCAGTCTGGACGGTCTGCTGCTAGCGCCGATAGACCGTTCGGCGCTGTTTTTCGGCAAACTGATTAGCACATGGTTGTTCTCGGTGGCAGTGGCGGGATTAGTGTCGCTAGCGGTGAGTATCCTGTTCAATGTTGGGCTAAACTTGCCGGCGTGGACACTGGTGATTGTGTTGGGAACGCTTGGCTTTTCGGCGGTAGGGACGTTTCTGGGCAGCATGGCGATCTATGCGCGAGGCCGCGAGACGACCCTGCCGATCCTGATCCTGCCCGTCGCCCTACCGATCATCGCGGCTGCCGTCAGTGCCTCAAACGCCATCCTTGCCGATTTGCCCTTCGCGGACTGGTCGATCTGGCTGATGGTGCTGGCTTCCGTCGATGCGATCTTTCTCGTGCTAGCGCTACTCTTGTTCGATTTCGTAGTCGAGGAATAGTGCAATGGAATTTTCAAAAATCAGATAAACCAGTTACAAAAGAAGGTAAAAGTGCAAATAAAAGTTGAAGATCTCCGTATCGTTACTGCAAAGTTGTTCGCTCACCTTGAAAAAAGCAATAATTCTATAGTAGAAGTTGAACATGACTTCTATTGGCATATTCCCAAAGAACTTCGCTATGATCCATATCAAGATCCATCCGATCTTTCTTTGGGGCAACTTACGGACGATTGGAATGAGTTACAGAAAATTCTAAACAATGAAAATGAGCCAATGGCATACGCATTTGTTTGGCTTTCATCATTACTTTTGTTGGTAGGCGAAGAGATTGTTTCTTAATAACCCATGAGTTCGATTTAATGCTTTAACCGTCAGCGCCTCGAATGCGATCCTTGTGCTGCAAATTTACCCAGCAGATTCATTATCTGATCGCAATCGTCCCACGATTCGGTACAATCCATCGCAGTCGCTATCGCTCCAAAAGGATATTTCACTACCATGCGTGTTGTAACGAATCGGCAGCGTATTCAGCGCAATCGCCAGATTGCTCAATACCTGTTTTTCCTGACCCTTGCTATTTTGATCGGTGGATTGGTGCTGACTAACAGCACCGTCGCCCGCCAGAACGATGCGCTGTTTTTCCTGCCTTGCTTGATCACACCGCTAGGCTTGCTGTCACTGGTCGTCTGGGCGCGGCTGAACAATCAGTATGTTCGTCCACCGCACCCAGAAGAGAGCATCAGCGAGGGGCTTAAGGGTATCAATCGGCGCAGTGCGTTATATAACTATTTACTCAAACCGAACCATGTCCTTGTTTCACCACAGGGAGTCTATTCGCTAACCACGCGCTTTCAGGACACACGCTTCACGGTGCAAGGCGAACACTGGACGAACTGGAAAAATCGCGGGCCGCTGGCTCCCTTCTTTCTGTTCTTCAAGCAAGAAGGGTTAGGCGATCCGTTCAAGCAGGCCAGAGCCGAAGCCGAAATTATCCAGAAGATTGTCGATCAGGCGCTACCGGGTGCGAAGATCAAGGTGCAGCCAGTGGTTGTCTTTACGGGCAGCAAAGCCACCTTAGAGCTAGACAATCCAGCCCTACCAGTGGTTTACGCTGATGCCAAGAAAAAGCCCTCGCTTAAGACTCTGATCCGCGAGGATAAACGCAAAGATGCGCCTGTCGCCCTGACCGATTCACAGATCGAAGCGTTGGACACGGCTTTCCTGAAAACCGCTGGCGCTGTCAAGAGCCAAGTCAGTGAAAATGAAGCCTAACTGGCGCAGCCCTTGGGTTGCTCTAGTCGCCCTAATTCTGCTGGCTTTCGCCTTACGCATGTATCATCTGGGCGCATCATCGTTAAACGGCGATGAGGCGTTCACCATCCGCTATTGGGCGGATTCGCCGTCCGTCGTGTTGAGCCATCTGGCATGGGTCGAGCCACACCCATTCGGCGCATTCTTCGGCTTTTGGGCGTGGAAATCGCTGGTGGGCGACAGCGAATTTGCCATGCGAATGCTGCCTGTACTGATCAATATCATCGGCGTACCCGCACTCTATGCTTTTGCCCGCCGACTGTTGTACAGCACACGAGTAGCGCTTATTGCGGCTTTCCTATGGGCGATCAATCCCAACCTCATCTGGCACAGTCAGGATGTTCGCAATTACGCGCTGTGGTCGGGGCTAAGTATTCTATCGCTGTGGCTGCTGCTGCGCGCCTCGGATCGATCTCGGCCTCTACGCCGCATCGACTGGATTTTATATGTCATCAGCGTGACGCTGGGCTTGTACGTCTTTTTCCTCGAAGCGTTTGTTGTGATTGTGCATGGGCTGTATGTGGCTTGGTTCCGCCGCAAAGCGCTGCGGGCGTGGTTGCTAGCAATAGTCGTGGTCGGCGTACTGTTAATTCCTTGGGTTGGGCAGGTGTGGGCGTTGGCGCACAGCTACGGCGGAACCGGGCCACGCGCTGATTTCGGTGTGTTGTTTGAGCAGTTTTTGCCAGCGCTGCTCTTTGGGGAAGCCGCCCGAAGTCCGCTAGCCACCCTGTTCGATGCCTTTGTTGTGGGGGTATTTATCTTGCATCTGGCGGCAGTCCAGACTTTCTATCCGGGGCGTGCCCAGAAAGTTCTGCTGTTGCTATTGAGCGTGCCGACGGCGCTGCTATTTATCGCGGCAACCCGCCTCAATGTGTTTCGTCCGCGCTATTTAATCGCGATTACGCCTGCGATACTGCTACCGCTGGCGAATACCGCCGCCATTCTGGGACGTGGCCTAAAGCGCTACTATCCCATGCCGCTGCGATCTACGCTGCTGATCGGGTTGGCATTGCTGGGGCCGTTTGCTTTGCAGACTGCCGATGCCCTATCGCATTATTATGCTAGCCCGCACAATGCGACGGATTGGCGGGGACTAGGGATATACCTACGCGCCAATGTCAAGCATGACGACCTCGTGATTATGACCGCCTCCGACCCCAGCACAGGCAGCACCGATCCAGCCTTCGAATATTACTATCGTGGCCCCGCGCCGATTATCCCATTGCCACATCCAGATTATCCTATGCAGTCCACTGTCGATCAGGCGCTTGCTACGCATCAGTCGGTCTGGCTAATTCCCGTAGGGGCGCAAACCGAAAGCATAGATCAAGCGCTATTGGTCAATGGTATGTTGATCGGTGAGCAGCAAGCGGGCAGCTTTAAGCCGCGCCAATATCGCTCGAAAACGATCAAACCCTCTGAAATCGACGCGCCGCTGAATCTGTCTATTGGGGGTGGGTTGCTTACTGGCTATAGTTTGCTCGGTGAACAGCGAGTCGGTTCGACTTTGACAGTGTTGTTGTTCTGGCAGCGCCCGCCCACCGAGAATCTTAAAACGTTCGTCCACCTTATTGGATCGCCCAAAGCCGATGGATCGCCTGTATGGGCGCAGAACGATCATGTGCCGAGTGCGCCGGGGCGCGACGTGTACCCGATCTCGCTCACTGCCGTCATTGCCGGGAGCTATACACTCGAAATCGGTTTGTATGGTGCGACGACGGGTCAGCGTTCGACCGTGATCGATGCTGGATCGGGCAAGGTGCTAGGCGACAGCTATACACTGACTTCGATAACGATCTCGCCCTGACAGCGTTACTATGCAACAAGCCCAAAATTCCCAGTTGACGGCAGCGGCAAACAGTGATAATTTATTGCCCTATGAATACAGTAACCTTGTTCTCCAAAAAAGGCAGCAAAAAATCCTCCTGATCTGGAAGATTGTTTGCGCTTGGGAACTCACAACAGCGTCAGCAATACCCTTCCAGATGCATTGAACTGGAAGGGTTTTTATTGTCTATAATATGCGACACAAATAACTAGAGGAGACTCCAAAATGACCGCCACTTGCCCCGAATGTGAAGCCGTGATCACCCTAGATAACCCTATGCGCGGCGAGATCGTCGCCTGCCCCGAATGCGGCGCAGATCTAGAAGTGACCAGCATCAGTCCGATTACGCTGGAACTTGCGCCCATGGCTGAAGAAGATTACGGCGAATAACACCTTACTAGACCCAGAAATAGAGCAGGATTAAACTTATGACCTCTCGCGTTGGAATTATCGCCTCACGCATCCGCGTTGAGGAAAAACTCCTGATCGCGTCGTTTGAACAGCGCGGCGCAACCGTGACGATTATCAATGACGACGATCTGATCTTGAAAGTTGGCATGGATGCGCTGCCCCACGATGTGATCCTTGAACGCTCGATCAGTACCTCGCGGGGGCTGTATGCCTTGCGGATGCTAGAATCGGCGGGCAATGTCGTGATCAATCGCTACCAGACCGCTAACATTTGCGCCGATAAACTGCTCACGACAGTCGCTTTACAGGAAAACAAAGTTGCACAGCCCGAAGTGCGGGTCGCCTTCACCACTGACTCGGCACTCCAAGCGATTGAGGAAATGGGCTATCCCGTGATCCTCAAACCTGTAGTGGGATCGTGGGGACGGCTGCTAGCAAGAGTCAATGATCGCGACGCTGCCGAAGCCATCCTTGAACATAAGGAAGTGCTTGGATCGTACCAGCACAGCATCATCTATATTCAAGAAGTCATCCACAAGCCGGGTCGCGATATTCGCGCTTTTGTGATTGGCAGCGAGTGCATTTGCGCGATCTATCGCAACTCCGAACACTGGATCACGAACACAGCACGCGGCGGTCAAGCATCGAATTGTCCAGTTACGCCTGAACTAAACGCCATTGTTGTAGCGGCGGCACAGGCCGTTGGCGGCGGGGTCTTGGCGGTAGACGTACTCGAAGATCCAGATCGCGGCTTCGTGATCAACGAGATCAATCACACGATGGAATTCCGCAATAGCATCGCGCCAACGGGCGTAGATATTCCGGGTTGTGTCGCGGATTATGCCATTGGGGTTGCTTCGGAAGGGATCAAAGTCTAGCGTGACGGACTCACCAAATTCATCGTCCAACCCTATGCGGGTGAGCATTGTCGGGGCATCGGGCTATACAGGCGGCGAAGTTTTGCGCCTGCTGTTAGCCCATCCCAATGTCACGCTGGGGCAGGTCACGTCCGAGTCGAGTGCAGGCAATTACGTTCACACGCTGCACCCCAACTTGCGGAAAGTCACGGCGCTGCAATTTGTTTCGGCAACCGCGCTAGAACCCGCCGATATACTCTTTGTCGCGCTGCCGCACGGCGAATTGCAAAAACGCATCGACCAGTACAGCCAATTAGCGAAGATAATCATCGATCTTTCGGCGGATTTCCGACTGCGTGATGTAGCACTCTATGAGCGTTATTACGAAGGTAAACACGATGCACCTGCATGGTTGGACAAGTTCGTCTATGGCTTGCCGGAGATCAACCGGGAAGTGCTACGAACGACCCACTATGCCAGCGGAGTCGGCTGTAATGCGACGGCTTCGATTCTGGCACTGCTGCCCTTAGCCCGCGCCGGGTTGATCGATCCATCACGCCCAATCACCGTTGATCTCAAAGTTGGTTCGTCAGAAAGCGGCGCGACTCCTTCCGCTAGCAGCCATCACCCGGAACGCAGCGGCGCAGTACGCACGTTCGCCGCGACAGGCCATCGCCACGAAGCCGAGATAGTCCAAGCGCTTGGCCTGAACAACGTCTATTTGTCGATTACCTCCGTCGAAATGATTCGCGGCGTGATGGCAACCGCGCAAGTGTTTATCCAGCCCGGTTTGGAAGAAAAGACGCTGTGGAAAGCCTATCGCAGCGTGTATAGCAGCGAACCATTTGTACGGATTGTCCATGAAAAAGCAGGCGTACACCGTCACCCCGAACCGAAATGGCTCGCTGGCACAAACTACGCCGATGTCGGGTGGGAATACCAGCCGGAAACAGGTCGATTAGTTGCACTGGCTGCCATTGATAATCTTGGCAAAGGCGCGGCGGGCAGTGCTGTTCAGTGTATGAATCTCATGGCGGGCTTCGAGGAAAACGCTGGTCTGACCTTTAGCGGCTTGCACCCGTAGGATCGCCGTGAAATGCTACCGAGCAAAATTTCGGAGTAAGTATCCGATGAGCGTTCGCCGGAACCATTGCTGACGGCTTCATAACAATTTATACTGTTGATCGTTATCAGGCGCGTCATTGCGCCTTTTTCTTTTTACAACGGGATAGCCTCCGGGAGGCCAATTGCAGCCAATCGACGACAAGCCGAAGCCAAAGATCAAACAAAAAGAGAAACGTAAAGGGGCAGGCCGCGTCCCGTCCCAACTGATTACCGGAATCACGTTAGTTATCTTAATTTTCCTCGCAGCAATCTTTTTACTACTGCGGAATATTCCACGCACGCCGCAGTTTGTCACGCCGACTCTGGCGATCAAAGTCGCTACCCTGTCAACTGCAACGGTTGCAACAACTATATCTATTTCGGTGAATGCTCCCCTTGCAAGTTTGCGTCCATTTCCAACATCAACAGTAATTTATTCGGAATCGCCAACGTTTACAACGATCATAGCTACTCATACACCAACTCATTCTCGAACACCTAACCCACTTACTCCAACGTACACCCCGACTCTTGTCCCATCACCAGGACTATCTCCGACTCGCTCTGTTACACCGCTTGGTTAAGCCAATAATTCTGTGGCTGTAAGCCTAGCCGCCTGTCGATTGCAATAGTCCGATCTCGATGACCGCCATATTGTGGCGCGACTGCGGGATCGGCACAACTCCCCGTTGCCGCAGCGTGATCTGGCGCAGCCACAGGTAATCGACTCGTTCTGCGCCGCCGTTTGCCAACCTCAAGGTAACGGCTTTTTCCGTTTGCATATCCTCGAAAGGGTCGGTAAATGAGTTTTTCATGTACTCGTAAATATCTGAGCCGGGACCGGGGCGTGTATTGAACGTCCCGCCGACCAGCGTTCGACTGGTAAGCTGTGGATCGTTCTGGCTCATGTAGGCGAAAATTTCTTGAAGCTGTTGAGTCTGATCTTGTTCTTGGGCAGCCGTGTCGCCGCCGCTAAATGGCAAACTCAACTGCGTATTGTAGATCAGCAGTTCGGCCTGATCCGGCGCACGCAGCCGCACAAACTGTACGCCCGTTTGCTTGCTCGTTCCAGACAGCAGCCGATCTCCTGATTCGAGCAGAGTCAGTCGAGGCTTAAACAGAACGGCAAGCCCCTGTAAGCCTTCGTTAGTCGGGAAATATTTGACCTGCATATTCAACTGACGCGCCAACCATGCCGCCTGATCGACACTGTAGCTGGTCAACCGCCCCGTTTCGATCTCTTGTAGCAGCAGTACATCTACGCCATTGGCGCGAATCTGGCGTTCGATTTCCGGTAGATTTGTGTCGAAGTACAGACTGTAGCCGCCATATAGATTAAGCGTCGCAACGCGAAGCTGATCGGTGGGGCCAGTATCGTCGGCAATAATCGGACGGGAGAGCGATCCCGCTAGCACGCCCGCCATAATGACAAAGGCCAATGCGATCAACGATTCGGTCACACGCCCGCCGCGCCACGGCAATCTTTTACGCGCCAAGATGGCAGGCATCCCGGCAAGCAGCGTCGCAAACAACACGACGACCAATCCTAATCCGCGAAATGCCCGCAATGCCGCCCCGAATGGTTCTGGCACATTCCGCACAAAGGCATACTCAAAGGTGAAGAAGTCCGCCCCAGTCAGCAGCAAGAACAACATCAGGCTGAACACCATCCCCGGCGCAGTAAAGTTCCGCCGTGTATCGGATGGCTGAACGATCCACCACAACGACAGGCTTACCATCAGTTGGGCAAAGACGAGCGCAAAGGCCGCAATCGGGCCGTTGAATCGATAGCCAATGACCAGCAGCAGCCCGATCATTAGGAACCAAACCCAGCCTCGGAACTGCCCATCAAACATGCCGAGAAAGCGCCGCGCCCACTCGCGCACTTCGGCAACCAGCGGCAGCAAGGTCGAAACCATGAGCCACGGCGCAACGGTGATATAGTCCACACGGGCGCGATGTGCCAGCGTGTTGGGCAGCGCCAGCACCGCAAACTCGATATAGAGCAAACCACCCAACGCAAAAGCACCCCATCCGCTGATCTCGCCGCGTGCGGGAGGCGTATCGGTGGGTTCGGGTGTGATGCGTTCAAAGATGGCGCTCAACGCCGCGATGATAAACAGAGCGAGTGACAACACTGTTTGGATGGGCAAAAACTGTGGCGTAATGCTGATGTCGGCGGTATTGCCATACAGCCGCAGCATTTGATCTCCGGCAAAGCCCAATACGAGGCAGAACGGCACCATAGCCGGTCGCCGCACGGCAATCGTCGCGATGTACAGCGCTCCGGCTCCTGCCGCTACGATCCCGCCAATGACTCCAATAGAGGTTGTGCCGTTGGCAGTGATAAAGACTCGACCCACTGCTACCACAATCGCGACAAGGGCGGGGCCAAACCACAGCCGCCCAAAAAGGATCGTCAACAGCGGCGCGAACAATGCTACCCCCGCGCAGATCAACTCGATCTGGACTTGCGTCGGATCGACCACACCCGGAATACCCGCCAAACTCGAAGGATCGGCGGTCACGCTGACCAGCGCGGCGCTGGCAATATGGGCGTATAAGGTGCCATAGCAAAAGCGAATAGCCTGCACAAAAAACAGCCCGACAAGAGCAGCTTCTTGAAGGCGAAAAATATCACGTCGGTAACGGATCATGCGTTATTTGCCTGTCTGTGCGGAGAATTTGTGCGCTTACCGTCATCTAACCAGTGTAGGGCGCGTCTCCAATTGTACGCGATCCGCGAAAACCAGCCACAAGCCTTTAGCCAGGGCGCGTGCAAAGTCAGAAAGGGCATTTGTGAGGTAAGCTAAGGGTTTCCAACATCAAGCCATTTGAAATCTGGCTAAACCAGCCACGAGGTGCGCTACGGCGTGACCAGTTTATCGGTTCCACTGGCTTCACCGCTGCGCCTGCTGACCCTCAAGCGTCACCATTGGGCTATTGAAAATAAGCTCCATTATTGCCGCGATCTGACTTTTCATGAAGATGCTTGCCGACTTGCTAGCGGCACTGCCTCACAAGCCATTGCCGTTCTCAATAATCTGGGTTTGGGTCGGCTGCCCCGTCGGAGGTTTACCTCGCTCGCTGCCGCTCGTCGCCGCTTCAACGCCCTTCCCGCTGAAGCACTCGCCCTCATTCCTTTTATCTGACTTTGCACGCGCCCTGCTTCCGGCAGTACCAGCCATGTTGTTGTTGCCTGCCCCGCCGCCTATGAAGCTACTCTGTGCGCCGCGTATCGCCGGACTGCTGCCCGAACGTGTCCCGTTAAAAATCGAAGTCATCTTCGAGGAAAAACCGCTGACTTGGGAAGAAAAGGTCGCGATTTTCCGCCAGATGCCACGCCTACGCACCCGCGAAGAAATGAATGCCGAACTGGCCCCTCTCGCCTTGAAGGTTGTGGAAAGCCTGCATCGGACGGGCGTACATGGCACGCGGAACGGCGGTCAGCATGAATAACCTGCCAAGCTCCCCGGACTACGATCCCCGTTTGGATCGGGCGATTCAGGCCACCCGCGCCGCCATTGAGGAAGCGCTCGGTTTTATCAAACGGCAGGAAGATGGCCCGTTGACGATGACCTTTGCTTTGCGCGATATTGACGAACAGGTCGATGCTATCGAAACCGAAGTCTGGTGTGTCGTGGTCGCGCTCGACAATATGAACGAAGTGGTTGCTAGGTTGTCCCACCAGCGCGACGAAGCGATGCGTCAGTACAATACGCTGCTCTCGTTGTTCGGGCTGCCCACTGATGAGTCGTAAATGCAGGGTCGGGCAGGCTCGATCCCTACACAAGAATGTATTGGATGTAGGGGCGTGGCCTGCCTCGCCCATTGAATTGATAAAATGATCAATAATACCTTAGCCTTTCAGCACTTTGAGGGCAAGGTGACGACCCATTTTTTGCCCGATTGCCAGCGTAAACCATAGCGCCAGCAGGGCATCCACCAGTTCAGCCTGTTCCGCGCCACCCAGATACATCGGTTCCAGCCCAATATCTGCGATCAGCTTGTCCATTACAGCGCGTGACTCACCGTTTGGCCCACAGTAGAACAGGTCGGCGGTGATATTGTCGAAGGTCGGAGTCTCGAAGTTCTCCCAGCCATAGGCATTGAAGGCGCGATAGACTTTGGCAGCGGGCACAAGGGCAGCAAAAATAGCCATACTGTTTCTAGGAGTGGTATTCATCTTATTGGCGCTATCAATGATGATTTTGCCCTTCAGCGCTTTGGCATGGTCGGCAATCGTCGCGTCCATCACCGTTCCGGGAATGGCAAACAGCACGACCTCGCCAAAGGCGATAGCCTCCGCGATACTCGATGCAGACGCATTTTCTCCAATAGATTTAAGCAATTCCTGAAGTTCAGCTTTTTGGGGATCTCGCGCCCCAAAACGAACGGTGTGTCCGGCCTTCGCCCATTTGTTGCCAAGCGTCCCGCCAATGTGTCCCGTCCCCAGAACCGCGATATTCATTTTAATTCCTTCGTTGGACTGTGAATGACCAGATCATATCCTACCCTGATTGCTAGTTGACGTTCATGGATCCTAGCCGAAAATTGAGCT
>JBDTVG010000269.1:0-6758 GCA_040007395.1 Chloroflexota bacterium | reverse complement strand
GGCGAACCTGCCTCGCAACTGACTCCTAAAGTCGCGCCAACCTTCGTCCCGTAATCAAGGTGAAACCTCAACTGCATTTGGCATAAGAGACAATATTCATGGGAGACTACACATAGTCTCCCATGATCTTTGCCCCTATTTCCGAGATCAAACTTGCGCTATCAATTGGTCGAGATTGAAATCTGCCAGCGAGTTTAGCGTTAGGGTTACTTCGGGGCGTTGCAACCGGATTGTAATCGTGTTCGGTACAGCGATACAGCGCATCCCGGCGGCAAGGGCGGCGTTCATGCCTGTGGGCGAATCTTCGATGGCGACACAACGCTCGACGGGCAAGTCGAGACAGGCTGCTGCACTCAGATACAGTTCCGGCGCGGGCTTGACCTGTGTGACATCATCGCGAGTGCGGATACAGTCAAAATAGTGGTATAGATTATGCTGCTTGAGCCGTGTTTCTACCCAAACACGCACAGAATTTGAGGCAATGGCGAGTTTGATTCCGCGCTGCTTGGCGGCAGAGAGAATCGCCTCTACGCCGGGCAAGATCGATAGCTGATCGCACATCGCCAGATAATTGGCTTCGTGTGCCTTGAGAAAAGCCTCGTCCAGAGAGCTTTCGGTCATTTTCTCAAAATGAGTCTGCGGGTTGAAGCCTGCCCCAGTAATAGACCCTACCCGTGTAATCCACAGGTCAAGGGGAAGTTCTAGCCCGTGGGCTTGGTAGACATTTTGCCACACTTCAAAATCTGGCGTTTCGGTGTCAAGGATGACACCATCAAAATCAAAAATGAGTCCGTCAACGGTTGCGACTGCCATGAATACCCCACAAAATAGCGATTACGGTGAAATGTGTAATTTGCAACTTTCGCTTTAATAGCACACAGATGGTCAGGAAGTCTGACCGCTTGTATCGACTTTAGGATAATGTAGCAAACGATATAGAACAATCCCCGAAATAGTACTGAGGATGATCGGACTTAAGCAGCAACTAATACATGGAACCAAAGTCGCGTTTCTAATAGTGAATACAAGGAGAATAAACGACCCAAAGATTGCAAGACCGCCGATAATCGAAGATCCAAGCCAAACCCAAGCATTGTGAAAATAACGCCGCAACACGAGCCATTGTGGGATTCCACTTGCCAAGCCAAAACTCAAACCCACTATGATAACGGCAATAAACCAAGTTTGACTGACAATAAATTTGTCATCCAACCCACTCATGGTTCCTGGTTGAACATACACCAACCCTAAATAGTCACCGTGATAAAGAAAGCTTGCAAGCCAAACTGCCAAAATCCCTGTGAAACTTGTGATTGCGTTAGTAACAATCCATACCCATTTGCTAAACCTACCTTGAAACGCCAAATGCCACTGTGCAAAACCAGTTATTGCCCCTAATAACAGCACCTCGAAAACTGGCACTATGAAAAAAAGTACATTCTCTATCCAGCCATTGTTAGGAGCTATTCCCGATTCAATTAGCATGGCAATTGCGAGGTAAGTAGCAACAGCTGCAACAAGCGCAAATAAGAAGCAGGATACGCTAACCAAGACCCAATACAACACGAAGGTTGATCTGGGGGTACTGTTATTTAGCTTAGGCAGTGTTGAAAGCACTTTGCCAATTTTCACTGAAAGGTTACCTTCGCATAATCTTCACAATTCTGGCACTAAAGGCAGATTAGAAAGTTAGCTGGAGTGGTTTCGTCGTTGGTGTAGGCGGAACAGGGCGTGTGCTGGCTGGACTGGTCAGTATGGGCGCATTGGTGGGTAGCTGCTTAGCGGGTTCCGTCGCTGCCGCGATGCTGGTTGCCGTTGGTGGTTCTGGACTAACGCTGCTAGCAGGGGTCTGTATGGTAGCTGTCGGCGATGCGGTTGAGAGAAGGCGCGGCACAATCACGAGGGCGACTCCCCCGACGATAAACAGAATCAGCGGCGAAAGCGCCAGAAGCATCATGGCTCTGTCGCTAAGATTTTTAAACATAAATTCCCTCAAAAAGTGCCTGTCTACATACCATCATTGTAGACGCTTTGAGCGCCAAATGCACGAAACATAGGACAAACGCATCGAAATTTTCCTCACCCTAAATCCCTCTCTACGGAGTGGAGAGGGACTTTCAGAGTTATCTGTTTCTCCATTGCGTAGCAATGGAGAAGGGGCTAGAAGGTGAGGAAAATTCCTCTGAAAATCACGGCTCAGTAACACAATACTTTAGGTAGGCTTGCCTTGATATTTTGCAATAATTTGCCCGTGTGAAATGGTTGGCGCTCACTTCTGAATATCGTACAATCTTTTAGGTATAGGCATAGTGGAAGTGTTATGTGAATAAGCCCCAAGAACTACCCTTGTTCCCGCTCAATTCGGTCTTATTTCCGGGTATGGCGTTGCCGCTCTACATCTTTGAAGAACGCTATAAGCAGATGATCACTGAATGTGCGCGGGACTCGCGCCCGTTTGGGGTAGTGCTGGTCCGCACGGGCGACGAGGTTCAGCGCTTCCGAGATGAAACGACGATCCACCCGATTGGGACAACGGCGCATATTACGCAGGTGGAAAACCTGAGCGACGGACGTATGAATATCGCCGCGTTGGGCTATACGCGCTTTCGCGTACAGAGTACCCACAACCGCAAACCGTATCTTTCGGGCGTTGTTGAGGAATACCCATTGGAAGCAACGGATCATCCGCGTGCAGCGGTGATCGCCAAAAAACTTGGCCCGATGCTCCAAAGTTATCTAAAGATTTTTGCCAAGCTAGGCAATGTCCAGTTGGAAATGGACACACTGCCCGACGATCCGGTAACATTAGCCTTTCTGACCGCGATTGTTTTGCGAACACCCATCAAAGATAAACAACAGTTGCTTGAAATACCGGATCTAGTTTCGCTGTTAAAGACTGAGTGCCGCATGATCTATCGCGAGTCGCATATCTTGCGTATCCTCATTGAAAATGGCCCGCGTTGGCGAGACGACCCCCGGCCATTTTCGCCTAACTAGGGGAGTCTATGAGAATTGTCCTCGATGCGATGGGCAGCGATACCTGCCCTGTACCGGATGTAGACGGGGCGGTACAAGCCGCTCGCGCTAGCGGTGACACGATTATTCTGGTGGGCGACCAAGCCGCTATTGAGCGCGAACTGGCAAAATACGATACCAAAGGTCTGTCGCTCGAAGTCGTCCATGCTAGCCAAACAGTAGATATGCACGACAAGCCGAGTCAGGTCGCCCGCGCCAAACCTGACTCATCGATGATGGTCGGGTTGATGCTGGTCAAAAACGGCAAGGCGGACGCATTTGTGACGGCGGGAAATACAGGCGCGGCGTTGGCATTGGCGACCTTGAGCACGTTGCGGCGCGTGCGCGGCGTGAAACGTCCAGCGCTCACGGCATTGATTCGCCTCGGTCAAAAAACGGTAGTCTTGACCGATCTCGGTGCGAATGCTGATGCCAAACCGGAATGGCTGGTTCAGTTTGGCGAAATGGCCAGCATCTATGCCGAACGGGTGATGGGTCAGAAAAACCCGACGATTGGCGTACTCTCCAATGGCGAGGAGGAGGGCAAAGGCAATGCGCTGGTTAAAGATACCACGCTGCTTTTTGAACAAAGCGGCTTGAACTTCATTGGCAACATTGAGCCAAAAGATATGTTGCAAGGGGTGGCAGATGTCGTGGTGGCAGATGGCTTTGTGGGCAATATCGCCCTCAAATCGATGGAATCGCTTGCCGAGGTGTTATTCAGTCTGATCCGCACCGAACTAACCGCTTCACTCTGGATGAAGATCGGGGCGGCAATTGTCTACCCGGCGCTGCGGCGGGTCTATCGGCAGGTCGATCCCTTCGAGATCGGTGGCGCACCGCTACTTGGTGTAAATGGGGTCGTCATTATCGGGCATGGGCGCACCAACGCGAAGGGCATTAAAAACGCGATTTTTCAAGCGCAACGGGCTGTTAACGGCAAATTTATCGAAGCCATTCAATCGGGCATGGCTCGTTTTGCCGATGAGTCGCACGAGTCGCACGAGTCGCACGATGCCGCTGAATAACGTGGCTCACCCGCGATGATGCTCGACTCCAAGCAGTTAGCTCAGATCGATCAGTGGTTGGCGACGGGCGATGCGCGACGTGCCGAAACTCAGATCGCACGGCTGCTGCGTAACGACTTTCCGCCGTTGGATCGTGCCCAACTGCTGACTCGCCGTGCCAAAGCGCGAATCCTGCTGGAACGGCCTGACGAAGCGCTAGAAGATTTGCAAACCATGCGGGCGCTTGCGCCGGAACTATGGGAGCAGCCCAACGTTCAGGAGCTTCTCGGTGATGCGTACTTTAGCCGCTTTGAACTTGCGCCTGTCGGGTTTGCAGAACGCGCCGATGCAGTGCTGGCACGCACGATCTACGAGGGCATTGCCACTCGCGATCCGAATTATGGCAATCTGGGTTGGGTACTGTACCAATGGGGGCGCGTCCTCCTCAGCGAAAACAACGTCGAGCAGGCTGTCGTGCAATTCACTGCGGCATTGGTCAAGCCAAGCAGTGTCCCCCGCCTAACAGCGCTGGTCTATGAACGGCTGGGTTTCATCCATCTGACGGAAAAACGCGAAGCCGCCACAGCGTTAGCTTTCTTCTCGCGTGCCGTCACGACTTACCCGTCGGGCGACTCTCCCGCTTGGCTGATGCGGTTGCATCTGTTACGCAGCCGCGCCTACCGCCAACAAAACCTGTACGACGACGCACTCAAAGCGGCACAGGTCGCACTGGCAACGATTGGCGCTTTGGAGCCAGATTATCGGGTATTGATGACCGAAGGACATCTGACGTTAGGCGAGATTCTGGCAGGTATTCCGGGGCGCGAACACGAAGCCGCCGATCATCTCTTGCAATTTTTGCAGCACTCGCGACGGCCTCAAGGCGTTGATGTCACTTGGTCACGCATCCATGAGACGCTTGGCAATCTGTGGTTCCGGCTCAAGCATTATGAACAGGCCATTGTCGCCTATCAAACGGCGCTCAGTTTTAATCCGTATCACCCGCTTGAAATCCAGCTACAGTATCAAATTGCCCGCTGCTATTACCGACTGCGCGGCTACGAAAAAACCATCGCCGCTATCGAGCAACTTCTCAAACTGGCAGCCGCCGAACAACAATCGATTACCGATTACTCGGTTTTCGGTGTGTTGGCGAATGCCCACTTTGCGCTTGAGCAGTATCCCGAAGCCGTGATCGCCTTTCGGCAAGCGATAGAATTGGCTCCGCCCGACGCGGAGAATCTCGAACAATTCAAGACCTACCTCAAAGCCGCCGAAGAAATGACCCGACAGCACTAGCGAACGTATCAAAGGTATCCTTCAGCCCCCTAGCCCTCTCTCTCCCGCAGGTAGAGTTGAGGGTAGGAGCACGAGGGTACCTTTTGAAGGATATTCCAGCGTTCGAGTTACTTGACACGATCCAGCGGGTACACACGGGAGAAAATATTATACAGCCCAACCTTGCCACGCGCCTGATCACTGCATTTAGTTGGGTGCATTTCAGGTTAGTGCGGAAAAGGAATAGACTGAAAGGAGAGCAAGAGAGGGGAGAGGGACAATGAAAGACGACGGATTGAAAGCCGACTTAATGGCGAAAGCAGAACGAGTCATTGACGAGTTAGTCGGCAAAAAGAGCAGTCCAGACCAAATAACGCTAGGGGAAATAGAACGACTGGTCATCGAGATGGGGGCGAGAAATCTGAGAGGACGGGCTGCGAGTGTTAGTCGAAGTGAGTGAAAGTGATAGGGAAGGTGAGCGATACTGTGAGGTGTGCGGACAGCGATTGCAGCGACGGGGAAAACGCAGCAAACAGGTGGTGAGCGAAGCAGGCGAAGTACGGGTAGAGCGCCAATATTATTACTGTGAAAGCTGTGGACACGGCGTTTCCCCTCTGGATGAACAACTCGGGTTGAGTGGGAGTGTGACCAACGATGGCATGGCAAGGCACATGGTGTGGTTAAGTGGACTGTTGACCTACCAGCACTGTGCCGATGCGCTTTTTCCTAACCAACCTGATGCCCTCACCCGCTGGCGACAACAACGCACTGATGACCTATTTTTGGGCAATATCCATTGTATTACCCAGCCCCTTGACCAAGCTGGCTGCTCTGAGCACAGCCATTATTTCCATAACCACCAACGCCGGATGCACTATCTTAAATTTCGTGAAAATGGCTGCCCCATTGGCTCAGGCACGGTTGAAAGTAGCGTTAAACAGTTCAAAACCCGCCTGACTGGCACTGGGATGCGTTGGAACCGGTCTGCTGCTCAGCAAATGCTCGTTATTCGCGCCGCTGTCCTTGACCATTCTGTCGATCACCGTTGGGCTAATGCCGCCTACCTCCCGCACTAATTTGAAATGCACCCCTCAATCTCTTACACCAGCACCCGGCCCGAGGCTCTTTAAAAGGCAAGCATTATCAATGCCAGTTTGAATGAAGATTTCCTCACCTCTGTATTGAAATCTTCATTCAAACTCATGCGTTAGCCCTCCCCCTGCCCTCTCTCCGCACGCGGCGAGGGGAATTCAGACGGTCTTAAAGTCCCTCTCCCGTTTACGGAGAGGGACTGGGGGTAGGGTAATTTTATGTAGCAAAGCAGCGAATAGGCATGTGAGGCTTAGATCACCGACTTGCGATTCCCTCGACTAATGGTCACTTCGGAAATGTGCAGGTGCCCCTGCGAGGTGATGACATTCCAGAACAGGCCGTATAGCACAAAGCTGACGGCGGCGA
>JBDTVG010000268.1:0-59468 GCA_040007395.1 Chloroflexota bacterium | reverse complement strand
CGGGTTGGCAATCGTTGGTGCAATCAGTACGGCGTTGGGCGCAAATATGCCGATCCTGCCATCGCCCCCACCGGGACTCCTTGACGTGATAGTGACTCTTGCCGGAGTCGCTGTGGTGATCGCGATGTTAGCTTCGATTACGCAGGAACGACAGCGGATGATCCCGGCTGTAATCGTGCTAATTCTGGCAGTGTTCGTGCTGCTTAAGGCTGACCCATTGACATCGGCGTTTAGCGCATGGGTACGTGGGCAAACTGGACGGCCTATCTCGCTCGCGCAGATCAGCGATATTCAATGGCTAGGCTTTTCCTATGTGGCGTTCCGCCTGATCCATACGTTGCGAGATCGGCAAAGCGGACGTTTGCCCGTACTTTCTTTGCGCGAATACCTGACCTATCTGATCTTTTTCCCGGCTTACACTGCTGGTCCGATTGATCGCGTGGAGCGTTTCGTCAAAGATTACCGTGCCTTACCTGCCCTTGACTCGGCGCGTACCGTTGAGGGCGTAAGTCGTATTCTGATCGGCACGTTCAAGAAATTCGTCATTGCCGATAGTCTAGCGTTATTCGCGCTCAACGCGACGAAGGCAACCCAAGCCGAGTCAGGCGGCGGCCTATGGATTTTGTTATATGCCTATGCCTTCCGCATCTTCTTCGACTTTAGCGGCTATTCGGATATTGCGATTGGCTTGGGGCGACTGTTCGGGATTAACCTACCGGAAAACTTTGATCGACCCTATCTGAAGGACAATATCACGGCATTCTGGCAAAGCTGGCATATGACACTGAGCAATTGGGCGCGGAGCTATGTGTTTACGCCGCTGTCCCGCGCTCTGATGAGTCGTCCGCAGAAACCGTCAACGACGGTGGTTGTGTTGGTGACACAGGTCGCTACGATGGTCGCAATTGGGTTGTGGCACGGCATCACCCTCAATTTTGTGATCTGGGGAATCTGGCATGGCATTGGGCTATGGGTTCACAAACTGTATACAGATCGGACTCGTGTGTTCTATCAGAATCTCAATGAGCGCCCTCAGTTGCGCCGTGCTGCCAACTGGATCGGCGTGCTGCTGACGTTTCATTTTGTAGCGTTGGGTTGGGTCTTCTTTGCGCTGCCCGACACAACATTGAGCCTGAACGTGTTACGTCGATTGTTCGGAGGGTAGGGGTAAAACCGATGGCGCAATGGGATTGGCTCGTCAAGCCAGAAAAACCGTATACATGGCGATTTGTACGAAACGTTGTGATCAAAGGGTTGGCGCTGTTTGCTGTCGTGAATGTGGTGTTCGCGCTGCTCAACCCGATGCCCGCATTGGGGCGGCTGTCGCTCTACAATCGGGTAACGCCGGGACGCGCCCGTTTGCCGTATGCCGAAAACTCAGATGACTCCTACAGCTTGAGTCCACTCAATCTCGACGCGATGTTTGCTAGCCACGAGATTGCCGGAACGCCAAAAGCCGCCGATGAATATCGGGTACTGGTCATTGGCGACTCGTCGGTATGGGGGGTGCTGCTGGATACTGACCAGACGCTCTCGGCCTATTTGACGGCGGCACAGCAGCATCTCACGAACGGCAAACGCATCCGCGCCTACAATATCGGCTACCCGATCCAATCGCTCACCAAAGATGTTATGCTCCTGCAATATGCTATGAGCTACCAGCCCGATCTCATTGTGTGGATGGTCACGCTGGAATCGTTTGCGCCGCCTCAGCAGTTGGCCTCGTTGTTGGTTGGTGAAAACCCCGATGTCGTCCGTAACTTGATGAACACCTATCAAATCAAATCGATTGGCCTCACCGATCCGAAGTTTCACACGGAATCCTTCGTAGACCACACAATCATTGGGCAGCGCCGTCCCCTTGCCGATCTACTGCGTTTACAGCTTTATGGCCCCGCATGGGGGATCACCCAGATTGACCAGCGCTACCCACGCTTCTACGAGCCGCGCCGCGAAAACTTCGATACCGATGTGACATGGCAGGGACTTCAACCGCAACCCCTGACGACCACTATCCTCACCTTTGACGTATTCGAGGCGGGATTGAAAATTGCGGGGCAAACGCCGATCATCGTGATCAATGAGCCAATCTTCATCAGTCACGGCGTGAACAGCGATTTGCGCTACGACTTTTTCTATCCACGCTGGGCTTATGATGCTTATCGCCCCCTGCTGACAGATTGGACGCGCGCGCACAATCTGACATACGTCGATCTGTGGGATATTGTGCTTTCAGATCAGTTTACTGACAGTGCCGTTCATCTAACCCCAGCAGGCTCCAAACAATTGGCAGCGCGGGTACTCGATACCATTGTACAAACCGCTAATAAAACCCCTTAACGAAAGTTTGTGTCCCTATGAAAGATCTACCCGATTTCAGAGCACGCAGCCGCGAAAATGTGATTGTCTATATCTCGCGGATGCTGACCAACGAACATCACGCCGAAGAGTCGCAATACCACGATCTGATCGAGTATCCAGACGATCATTATCGCGTGCTGTTCAATCCGCAGTTTTTCGTACTCGCGGCAGGGCAGGATCAACCTTCAAAGTCGCAGTGGAACAGCCTCAAGAAGAAAATGAAGCGCCATGACGATCAGGTATTTGTGTTCAAGGATTATGGCGAAACCCAAGACGCTGATCAGCGTTACTACTATCTTGACTTCGGATTTTTCGCCCACCGTCTTTGATGGGTGTAATGCAGGCTAGCGCTCTACATCTTGCCATTGATCGTCGTTCGGCGGTTCCAACGCAGATGCCGATTCGGAAGGTTCGTCGCTGAAGTCCAGTGTAACATCAGCAGTCAGCGGCAAGGTGAAGATTACTTCTGTGCCTTGCCCTACCGCACTACGCAGCTTGATCGTGCCGCCGTGTGCCTCGATCACGCGCTTGGCGATAAATAACCCCTGACCGCTGCCTGTTGTGTGCAGTTCTTTACCATCGAGTGAAACAGGATGTCCGCGATAAAAGCGCGTAAAGACATGCGGCAGATCGCTGGGCGAGATCCCCACCCCAGTATCCTGAATTGAGACAAGCGCCTGTTGATCGTCCTCAGTTGTTTTAAGCATCAACGTGATATGGCCTGTGCTAGGGGTGTACTTGATCGCGTTATCGAGCAGGTTGCCGATAGCCCAACGCAACCGCCGTTCTTCGCCCAAGACGAGCAGTCCTCGCCGTAAGACGACGACATGCAGTTCAAGCTCTGCAACGGTAACGTTGGGCTGCCATTCCTGAGCGATATTCCAGATCAACGTTTCGGTGGACAGCGCCTGCTGACCGCGTTGCAGTGATGCCGAGTCGGTCATAGAGAGGTCGCGTATCTCCGCGATCATCCGTTGCAGGGTAATCGCATTGCGGTTCACCTCGCGGATAAAGCCTTGCAACACTTCGTCGGATTTGCCTTTGAGCGCTGGATCAATAGCAGGAGTCCGCACTTCACGGGAGATCTTTTCCAGCACCGCCTCGCGAGCCTGATCGCGGCGCACTTCCTCGGTAATATCACGCAGCACAATCACGGTACCGATACGTTTTTCCAGCATGGAAAGGACTGCTGCTGCCTGTGCGTGCAAAATCTTCCCATCCAGCGGGACACGCTGCGGATCGCCTAGCGAATAGATCCCCGGCGCGAGTGCTGCCCCCAACCTATCGGTCACGATGGCGGTTAGTTCATTGAGTAGACTGCTGCGAAAAACGCGCTGACTGCCCAATAACCGGAAAGCCCTATCATTTATCAGCACGACGCGCCCGTCCAGATCTTGCACGATAATGCCATCCGGGATTGAGTCCAGTACGGAGGTCAGGCGGGCAGTTTCGCGGCGCTGATTCCGCAGCGACAATTCCAATGACGCTTGCCGCTTCTGAATACGATTGGCATAACGATCCAACGCATAGCCGATCTCGCCGATTTCGTCAGTAGGCTCCATCAGCGTCCGGGCGTAGGGATCGCCCCATGCTAAAGCTTGTGCAGTCCGTGTGACTCGACTGAGGCGGCGCAGGGCAAGGCTCACTGTACTAAATGACGTGATCACAATCACAGCCGCTAGCCCACTCAAGCATAAACTGAGAAGTTGGCGACTCAGGTCGGTGGCGTACCACAGATTATTGACTTGCAGCACGCCGACTACCCCTAACACGGTTGAATCAACAATCAGTGGAATATAGGCCACTTGATACGGCGTTTGCCCGATCTGCACGGCACGCACTGGGACACGATTATCACCAGTCAGCGCCATATCGCGGGTTTCGCTATCCAGTTTGAGCAGGGCAAGCACGGCTTCATTTGCATCGACAGCATCGGCGTTAATGGTTGTAAAGGTTGTGCGGAGCAGTTCACCATCTGGCCCGTAGAGCGCCATCTCGGCAAGGCTGCTCTCGCGGAGCGTTTGCAGTACCCGTTCCAGCCGAATGCCAACGACTGCTACGCCAACAATCCTATTTTCCTGACGGATCGGGGCGGCGGTAAACAGCCCATAGCCGTTTTCGACACGCACAATGCCCGATGCGCTGGACTGTATGCCAGACAGAATTGGTTGCAGAAAGCCAAGTTTATCGAGGAACGCGCCCTGACTGGCTCGATAGTTGCCACCGACCCGCTGAACCCCAACGATCTCGTGACCATTGGCTCCACTGACCAGCACATAATCGAGGTCACTAGCGGCGGCTAACGGTTGAATCACCGTTTGCAAGATCGGCCCATTGCCCACCACTACTAGATCGGCAACATGCTGGGTGAAAGCAATGCGATTCGCTTCGCGCTGCTGCGTTGTGCCGAGTGCCGCTGCCCGTTCACTGACGGCTCGTGCGCCGATCAACAGTTGGTTAATCTGCGAGTCGCGCACGCCGCGTGCCACTGCATCAGTGATCACGTAGGTCGTGAGCATCGCGACGATAACGGTGATCACTAGCAGCGGTAACACCAGTTTCCAGCGCAGCGAACGAAAATTCTGAGGGCGTTCTGGGGTATTCAGGACGGCGGGTTTTAGATCGGTGAAAGCGTTGTGATCATTGTTCTTCATTAGCCGCCCCTACGTGAGCCATCATTCACTGCTTATCATAGGATCGCGTTGTAGCGGGCGCAAGTTTCGTTACGGCATCGGAAGAGAAACTATCTCAGACTAGAGAAATTGACGCTTTTGAGCTATTTACTAGCCACCCGACACTGAATATATATTCCAGTTAATGCGGGTTACGAACGCTCAAAACGGATTGGGCAATCCTTATAAACCGACAGGAGAGTTAACTATCAACAAATTCAATGGTCTATTATATCTATATCTCACGCCTTTATTTATACAATAGGGTATTCAAAACAACTTTTCTGAATGTGTCAAGCCCTTTTGTATCGCTCAAATGTTCAGTGTCGGGTGGCTAGTACAAAAAACAGATGAAATTCAAGTATAAATTAAGAAACACAAAAAATGAAGTGGTTTAGCAGGAGTCTTTTGATGATTAACCCAAAACTTGGTTTAGGAACGTTTTGTGTAATGATTTTTGCGTTTATCTTTAGTTTCCGTCCATCACAATCGCAAGCAAACGCAACCCCTACTCCATTTCAAGCAATTAGCCATTATGAGAAAATATTGAATATCCCCACGCTTGACTCCATCCATTCCCCGTCATCTGCTCATGTGAATTGGAGTCCTGATAGAGAAAATTTGGCAGTAACCTATGATTATTCAGGCACAATTAGGATTGTCAGTTCTGATACTGGGGCATTGCGATTTACATTAGAAACTCCTGCACAAGCGGCAGGGTATAGTGTTGGATATAGTCAATGGAGTCCTAACGGAAAATCATTTGCAGCGGCCGTTGATCGCCCGGTTCAAAACATATTAATATGGGATTTATCAGGCAGCTCTGTCAAAGCCCCTCTTATTATTTCTCAAACAGGCGAACAACCTACATTTTCGTGGATTAGAGATGGTAAAGAGTTGTTAAGTACCGGATTTATGGCGCAACCTTCAAACGCGTGGTGGCTATTCAGGTGGAATGTTACAGACGGAAGGTTAGTCAAGAAAATTCGAACAGATAATGCTAGGAAAATTTTCGTTAGTTACGATGGGAGAAAAATAGCTACTCTAACACGCGCCCAAGAAGTTCATTCGCCGTATCTGCTACAAATTCGTGATGTTGAGACATTTGAAATACAAAGAATATTTCCCGACGAAAATGACAGTTTTGATTTACAGAGCGTTGTATCGTGGAACACAGATAACAACCAACTTGCTGGTGCTTCATGCAATAGTATTTCAGGAACGTGTTATTTATGGCTATGGAACACTCAAGACAATCAGCTCAGGAAACCATTTAAAGCAGTAAAGCATCAAAGCGATGGTGGAAATACTGGACCATTTACGATTCTTGCATTGAATCCTAAACATAATCTGCTTGCTGTCAATGATAGATCGGAACCTAATTACGTTTGGAATACGGAGACTGGAGAGCTAATTTCGGGTTTAGATGGTAATGCTTCATGGGTCAGCTCAGTGTCTTGGAGTCCAGACGGTTCTATGTTAGCGACAGGCACTGATGACGGAAGCGTAATTATATGGAAAGATACAAGTTCTTAGCGTGTTCATATAGCTTTGGCTTGACTGGACTTTGCATCTATTACGGTCACTTAGCCAATTGTGTAATAATCGCAATGTCGGGATTATACACATTGGCTATCAAGACCTACGGTGTGGCAGACACGGTTGCCGATAATGTTTCTGATGGGGTGAAGGTTGGCGTAATGGCGGGGCGGATCATTCCCGGCACAATCACCGTCACCGGAATATTGCCAGCATTGATCACTGACGAGTTGACCGTAAATAAGGTTGCTGCTTGCGTGAAGTAGGCAAATACACAGGCTAGCAAAATGACCAGCCACAGACCAGAAAGCGTCGCGCCGACGGTTGCCAGAGTCCGAGTGCGGGCGGGATTACGCGCATTTTTCGCGCCGATAAGCGCCAATACTGACAGTATCAACCCTACAGGGCCGACCAGACATATACCGGGCGGAATGCACATCATCACGCTGACAATGCCAAGGATAAGTGCCACCAACGCCATTAGGTCTACGGTGTCGCCTTCATAACCAGCCGCCTGAACCACCTGCGGACGGCTAGCGGCGATCTGCGACGGGATCAAGCCTTCGGCATATTCGCCCGGCGCATGGATATTCGCGCCAGAGAGTCTGGCTTGTTCTGCGTGTGTTTGGCATAGTCGCTGTCCATCATCGGTGTAGTAGAGGCAGTAGGCGCATAACGGTTTGCCGCACACTTCGCACGATTCGACAGCCGCCCGTTCAGGATGATTCGCACAGGTGACATTGACCACTTACTCAAGCTCCAGTTTGAATTCTACTTGACCTACCGCAATCACATCACCTGCGCTAACCACTACAGGTTCTTCTACCCGATACCCATTGAGCAGTGTCCCGTTGCTGCTACCACGATCTTCGAGCCACCACTGCCCACCCCGCAGCACGACCAGCGCATGTTCGCCGCTGGCAAACGTATCATTGAGCATAACCGAGTTAGTAGGCGCACGCCCCAAACTTGTGAGCGGCAGCAGAGGGAAGGCCGCCCCTGCCTTGAGGCCAGTCCCATCGGCACGCAGCACGACTAACCGCCCCCGCTTGCGAGTGCGCGTATCAACTTCCCGGCTCATGATGCGATAATCGCGCCACAGCATGATAAAGACTGCGCCCATGAAGGCTAACAGCAGCAGTGCCGCCGCCACACGCAGCGCAAATAACAGAGTATCCATCGTCATAGAGTGGGATCGTCGTCTCTGTCGGACATTCTTAGCCCCGGTGGGCGTTTTGTATCAGTGTCAGTTTTTAGTTGGGCGTTAACCCGCCTTTGTCCGGTGCTGATTTCTTCCTCAATATAGATCAAGGCGACTCCTGCCAGTGAGATCACGTCGCCCGATTTGAGGATATGTTCCTGCACGGCGTGGTTGTTCACCAATGTTCCGCCACTGCTGCCCAAATCATAGATGACATAATGCCCGAAGCGCAGCCGCAATTGTGCATGAGTACGCGAAATGCGCGGATCATCGATCACGATATGATTATCGCGCCGCCGTCCGAGATTGATTACCTGACGATCCAGCGGAATATCGTTGGCTCCTTGCAGGATCAAATGCGGATTACGTGGGGCGATAGGGGGTGTTGTGAGCGGCTCAACCGGGTGCATGACCTGTGTGCCCCGTTTCACATGATCTTCATAATAGGCTTCCACATGGATCGCCCATAAAGTCAACGTCTCATCGGGAATAATCTCTATCGTGGGCGTTTCCTGTAAGCGCATCCCCGCCCGGTTCGCGAGATCAACGATAGTTTCGGTCAGCGATGTAGCGAGACCCGGCTCAACGGCGACGAGCGCACTATAATCGTCTGGATTAAGCCGTACCATAAAGACATTAGGCGCGATGAAGATACCATCTGGCCCAGCCTGAGCGTTGTTTTCCAACGCACGCGCCAGATGCACAGCCACTTCTCGTGGATGCAGCCGCCCTGCAAACAACCGGGCAAAGCTACCTTCCACAAGCTGTTGGATACGCTCCTCAACCCGTGAAAATCGACTTTTATTCATCATTCCGATTATAGCCCCGCATCCAAATCACCGACAGCCGTATATCAGGTAAGCAGTGGGTAAAAATAAGCTAACTGGCTTTTCTTATAGCTTTGTGATCTACCCACGACCTAAACTCTAATCACTCAAGTTTAACAGGGGATGAGCGAATGGGTCGGTTTGCCTTTCGTATGAATCGTTATTGGCTAAGGCTGGCTTCGTGCCAACCTGGTGTGCCTTCGCAGCGATTTATAAGCAGACCGACATTATTATAAGATTGTGATGGACAAACGACTGAAATTCACGAATTTTTATTGCCCATAAATTCTATTTCCTGTTACGCTTGAAATAGAATTAACATCCGACTAATCAAAACGAGAAATAATATGCAGGATCAACAATCACTTGCGCACACTACGCTAAAACCAACTCAAACGAGCGCGGAGTCAGCGTCTATGAAGGCACTGGGCAAAAGCCTGCTGAAGTTCTGGGATCGGCTGACCGCGCCTATGGACTTTGTTCCCCATAACGATCGCCGTCGAGCACGCTTGCTATCAGCAACTTTGATGGTTTTCGTGATACTTTCAATGATAGTGATCGTGGTGATTCCCCTTGTAACTGCCAAATTAGTGGGCACAGCACCGACACTTCCGATTGATTTCGTCATCGAAGAGTTTGTTTATTTAGGTATCTATGGCCTTAGCCGAACTCGGTACTATAGAGTATCCGCCTTGCTGCTTACGGTTATGGTCAACCTTGTGGTATGGTCGGTGACTATCACCGCTCCGAACTTTAATGGGCCACAACTCCTGGCCATCGTGGTGGTGCTCGCTGGCTTGCTGCTTTCGACACGTACTACCGCCATTCTCCTTGCGCTCAACTTTGTGGGGCTAGTCACCGGGGCACTGGTTCAGCAGAAAACCAACTTCAATCCGAGCGTGGATTTTGGTACTGACATTAGCATCTATATCCTCTTTGTTGGGCTTTTTCTGATTCATTTACAGTACCGTGACTTGATCGAAAAAGACCGAATCGTCGAAGCCCTGAGAGCCGAAGAGCAGAGTCGTGTCGCTGACCAATTGCGTGCCTTAGATCTGATCAAGAGTCGTTTTCTAGCAAGTATGAGCCATGAACTGCGTACTCCGCTCAATTCAATTTTGAATTTCACCGAATTTGTCCTCAATGAGGTTTTTGGTCCAGTGAATGCGGAACAAGCCGACGCACTGCGAAACGTTGTGAACAGTGGCGACTTCCTGTTGAGTTTGATCAACGATGTTTTGGATATGACCAAAATCGAAAGTGGCTCGCTTGAATTATTTATCGAAGAGGTTGATCTTAAAGACGTTATCAAAGCATCACTCACGACTGCTCAAGGGCTGTTACAAGGCAAACCAGTAACTCTGATCGAAAACATTTCCTCGGATTTACCAGTCATTTCGGGAGATAAGCGACGTATTCAGCAGATTCTGAACAATTTGATGAGTAATGCCATCAAATTTACCGCGCAGGGCAGCATTACTTTTGAAGCCGCCCGCGATGGTGAAAGTAACATTCGTTTCACAATACATGATACTGGCATGGGCATAGTCTCGGCAGATCAAGAACTCATTTTCCAACCTTTCCGTCAGACCAAACAAGGCATTCAACAAGGCGCGGGGACAGGTCTTGGCTTGCCAATTTCGCGCAGTCTGACCGAAGCGCACGGTGGCAAATTAACTATGGAAAGTAAGCCGGGTGAAGGAACAACTTTCCATGTCGTTCTGCCGCTCAAAGCACGTACTACAGCTACTGCCTGATTTATGGAAAAAACAATGAGCTATTCGCAACTTTCCATTGTTTATGTCGAAGACGACCCGGCTAGTCGGAATATTATGTCCATTCTGCTCAGTCGAGTCATGCGCTGCCCAGCGGTAACGATATGGGAAGATAGTGCGGATTTTCTGGATAAAGTCGCCAATTTACCCGCCAAACCCAATCTTTTTCTGCTGGATATTCACGTTGCTCCGATTGACGGATTTGGGCTGTTAAAACTACTTCGCACAATACCCGACTATGATCAGGCGAAGATTATTGCACTGACTGCCAGCGTGACTACCTCAGAAGTCAATACGCTTAGGGAAACGGGGTTTGATGGGCTGATTGGCAAGCCCATCAAACAAGCCTCCTTCCCAACCCTCATTGACCGCATTATTGCCGGAGCACCGGTATGGATGGTTTCCTAAATGCTCGCCAACACAAACACTACATCGCTCAAAGGCACACGCATTTTTATCCTTGAAGACAATCCGGGGAATCTCACGATTATGACGATTGCACTGGAAAAAGCTGGGGCGAGTTGCTTCTCGGATCGGTGGGGTACTCAAACTGTCCAAAAAATCATCGAAAGTCTACCCATCGATTTGCTGCTGCTGGATCTAATGCTTCCCAATGGAAAAAGTGGCTATGATGTTTTTCATGAAATCAAAAGTACCTCAGAAGTGGCACGTATCCCAGTGGTACTGGTAACGGCTTCCGATCTGGCAGTCGAACTCCCCAAAGCCCAATCAATGGGTTTTTCTGGGCTAATCGGCAAGCCCATCAGGATGCACACTTTTTCAGGTTATCTTGCTAAAATTCTAGCGGGCGAATCCGTGTGGGCACCCCAATAGACTTAATCTTCAGGCTGAAACTTAGGCTAATCTCAATCAAGGAATAACGAAACAATGACTACTCCAGAACCTATCCATGCACTGATTATTGAAGACGATACTCCCAGCGTGGCGGTACTTGCCAGTTTGTTCAATCAAATTGGAATTTCCTATACGGCACTCTTTGAGCCAACAAAAGCGGTTGATACCGCGCTGAGTCTTCCGCAATTGAGCATTATCTTCGTAGATCTCGAATTGCCAGACCTCGATGGGTATGAAGTGCTTCAGGAGTTGCGTAACCAAGAGTCGCTTTCGAATATTCCGATTGTGGCTTATACCTCGCATCTGAGCGAAATGAGCCATGCCCGTGAAATGGGTTTTCATAGCTTCTTTGGTAAGCCAATTCGATCCACGACGTTTCGGGAAGACCTGAACTCAGTGCTCAACGGCACCCCAGTCTGGGTAAAACGCTAATTCTATTGGTTACAGATGTGCGGCGATGAACCTGCCATAGCCGGGTTGCCCGACAAACTCGCAATTCTCGATTACGGTCTGCCCGCGTACCAGTACCGTTCGCACCGCGCCACGAATACGGTGGCCTTCATAGGGCGAGTAACCCGCGATGTTGTGCAGATTTTCGGTGCTTAAGTGGCTGCGTGGTTCGGGATCGTAGATCACAAGATCGGCATCCAGTCCGGCGCGAATATCGCCTTTGCGGTGGTCTAATCCGAAGATTTTCGCTGGATTCGTGCATAACAGTTTGACTAATCCAGTGAGCATCATGTGGGCTTTGTCTACGCTGTGCGTATACATCAAGGGCAGTAGCGTTTCGAGGCCGGGTAGACCGCCGGGTGTCTTGGTGAAGTCCCCGAACTCGCGTTTTTGCGCTAGTGTGTAATCGCAGTGATCCGTCGAAACAACATCGACAGCGCCGAGCGAGATCAATTTCCACAGTGCGTCATTCTGTGCTTTGTCGCGCAAGGGCGGCTGCAAGATGAAATATTCCGGCGTATCGCCAAGATACTGCGAGTCGTCCAGCAGTAAATATTGCGGACACGTTTCGCAATAGGCTTTAACTCCGCGTACCTTTGCCGCCCGCACCTGTTCCACCGAACGCGCTGACGAGCAATGGACAATATACACGGTGCAGTTGGCTTCTTCGGCAAGGTACAGCATCCGGTTGACGGCTTCTTCTTCGGCAAAAACAGGTCGGGCGCGTCCATGATAGGCTAGCCCTGTTTTATCTTGTGCCACAAGTGCTTGAGTCATTTCGCTGACCATTGCATCGTTTTCACAATGGATCATCGCCAGCCCGCCATACTGCGCCGCGCCGCGCATCACCCGCAACACGGTTGAATCTTCGAGATAATAGTTGGGGCGATAGGTCGTAAAGAGCTTATAGCTGGTCACGCCGAGATCGATCAGCGATTGCAATTGGCGTTCTTGACCGTAAGGCAGCGACGTGATCATGCAGTGCAAGCCGTAATCGACATTAGCGTTAGCGGCTTCCGCTTGACGGTTGAAAACCGCTTGCTCAAAGGTTTGACCGGGGAACTGGGTCGCAAAATCGATCACGGTTGTTACGCCGCCCCATGCCGCCGCCTGTGTACCGATCTCCCAATTGTCAGCAGTCTGAAAGATCCCGGTGTCGAGTTTGATGTGTGTGTGAACATCGATCACACCGGGCAGCACATAACAGCCAGTTGCATCAATTACGCGATCATCGGGCATCAGCGTGGCATCGGTGACGATCCCAGCGATTTCTTCACCGTCGATCAGAACATCAGCGCGGTACAGAGCATTGGCGGTGACAATGTTGCCGCCTGTAATAAGGGTGCGGGACATTTTCATTCTCTCCTCGCAAGCTGACGGGCAAAAGCATTATGACGTTCCAACACCGGGGCGATCTCCAACGTGGCAAGCTGCCCTTCCCGAACCACAACTCGCCCGTTGATCACACTGTAATCGACAGTGGCAGGCGCACAGAATACCAGCGCCGCCAATGGATCGTGCCACGCCCCGGCAAAGCCCACGCGGTTCAGATTCACGGCGATGAAATCGGCAGCCATCCCCGGTGCAAGCACGCCAATGTCATCGCGCCCCAAGACTGCCGCCCCGCCCCGTGTTCCCACTTCAAGCGCTTCACGGGCGGTCAATGCCGCGGGGCCGCCTAGCACCCGTTGCAGTAACAGGGCTTGGCGTGCCTCAGCGAGCATATGTCCGCTGTCGTTCGAGGCGGAGCCGTCCACGCCTAGCCCAACATGTACTCTGTTATCGAGCATCTTGCGGACAGGCGCGATCCCCGATGCCAGCCGCATATTAGAACTTGGGCAGTGCGCGACTCCAGTGCCTGTACGCCCAAACAGGCGAATACCTTTCTCGCTCAAATGGACGCAATGCGCGTGCCAAACATCCTCGCCTACCCAATCAACATCTTCGGCATAGTCGGCAGGGTCGAGTCCGAATTGTGCTTTGCTGAATTCTACATCGCCAACGGTTTCGGCAAGGTGCGTATGCAGCCGGACTCCATAGCTACGGGCAAGCGCTGCCGACTCGCGCATCAGCGCTTGCGTCACGCTAAATGGCGAACACGGTGCAACCACAATCCGCAGCATGGCATACCGCGCCGCGTCATGATAGTCCTCGATTAGACGGCGGCTTTCACGTAGGATGGCTTCTTCGTTCTCAACTACGCTGTCCGGCGGCAAGCCGCCCTGACTTTGCCCTAGACTCATGCTGCCTCGGCTGGCATGAAAGCGCAGCCCGATCTCCTGTGCTGCACGGATCTCATCATCGAGTCGGCAGCCGTTTGGGTAAATATAGAGATGATCGCTAGCGGTGGTACAGCCAGACAGCATCAATTCTGCCATTGCTGTCAGCGCGGACGTATAAATCATATCCGGGGTCAGTCCCGCCCAGATCCCGTAGAGCGTCGTTAGCCAGTCGAAGAGATCATGATTCTGTGCGCCGGGAACAGCCCGTGTGAGACTCTGATACATATGGTGATGCGTATTGACCAACCCCGGCATCACCACATGATCGGTCAGGTCAAGTACCTCATCGGCAGTCTGTGGCAGTTCGGCAGTTGTGCCTATTGCTTCGATCAGATGGTCGCGCACAAACAGCGCCCCGTCGCTGATCTCACGTCGCTGATCGTCCATCGTTGCCAGCACAAGCGCATGTTTGACAAGAAGCGTAGACATAGAATCCCCATTCAGAACACATAGCCAGCAGTTAATAGCCAGCAGTCACGTTCAGACCGAGTGCCATTTCTGCTGAACGGAATGTATTTTGCAGCAGCATCGCAATCGTCATCGGGCCGACTCCGCCCGGTACAGGCGTGATTGCCCCGGCAACTTCTTTGGCAGCGGCGAAGTCCACATCACCTACAATACGCGATCCTTTGGGTGCTGTCGGGTCGCTGATGCGATTAGTCCCCACGTCGATAATGACCGCACCCGGTTTGATCCAGTCGCCCTTGACCATGTGTGGACGACCCACCGCCGCAATCAGCACATCGGCCTGCCGCACGACATTAGGTAGGTCGCGGGTGCGGCTGTGGCAGATCGTAACCGTTGCATCGCGCCGTACCAACAGCAACGCGACGGGCATCCCCACAATATTGCTGCGACCCAACACCACGACATTCGCCCCTTCCAGTTGTACGGCGATCTCGTCTAGCAGCCGCATGACTCCGGCGGGGGTAGCGGAAACGAACAGTGGCTCGCGTCCACGCTGCGCCAGCCGCCCAATATTGATCGGATGAAAGCCATCCACGTCTTTCTCAAGGCTCACTGCGCTGAGAATACGGGCTTCATCGAGTTGTGGCGGCAGGGGCAGTTGAACCAGAATGCCGTTCACATCAGGTCGTGCATTTAGATCGCGCACCAGATTTTCAACTTCCGCTTGCGAGGCATCGGTGGGCAGTTCAAAGCCAAAAGATTCGATGCCGACTTCCGCACAGGCTTTGCGCTTCATCGAAACATAAGTCTGCGAGGCAGGATTTTCGCCAACGAGCACTGCTGCCAATCCGGGCCGTCGATTATGTTGTTCCACCATTTGCTGTACCCGCACAGCGATCTCGGCACGGATACGCGCCGCTACTACTTTACCATCGATTAGGGTTGCTACCATCGGCTAATGTCCTTGTTATAGTGCCTTGACAATTCAACACCGCAACGTGTTGACGTGGACTGATTTGATACCGCTACAATTGTAACGTATCGCTCCTGTGCTTCGCCGCTTGTGAGTTCTAACAAGCATACCCTTGCCAAAGGATTGCCAACAGTTGTTAAAGCACTCAAACAAAACGTACACAAAATTTATAGGTCATCCCATAAAGGTCATGCTATGATGTTAACAGGTCGCAATGGAAACTTTATTGTGTGCTATACTTTGTGTAGTACAGCAACGAATGTAATGTGTACTTCGCTGAGTGGGTTAGGGAGAATGATGTATGCGCAATGACCATGTTGAGCGTTGGCTAAACATTATCAACAACTTTAGTAAAAAGATGGCAAACTTCACGACTGCTCAAAGACGTAAACCGTTACGGCAGGCCGAGGGGCAGGCGTTGGTTGAATACACCTTGCTGACCGTGCTGGTCGCAATGGCACTGATTGCCGCCATTACGCTGACTGGCCCTACCATAGGCAACGTCTTCAGTAATGTAATTTACAATGTGGTCGGCAATGACCCCACCTATACCCCGCTGACGATAGGTCAGGTCAATAACTATAAGGATGCCTATGCCACCTTTGCCACTGATTATGTTGCAGACAACCTCAAGACGAATACCCCTGCCGCGCCAACTTGCTCTGCCCCGTCTGCTACCGGCTTTTGGGAAACTAAACCGCCACCCGCTGCTAAAGGCACTTATGTTCCTAACTGCGTTACTACTCACTGATATGTCAAGAGCAACTCCAAAAGTTGCTCTTTTTGTAAGGTGATTAAGATAGCCAAATATGCGGTAGGCTGGTACAATTAACCCTATCTCGAAGCAGGATATTGGTTTCACTCGGAGGACATTTGATCGAGAACGTACCTCCTAACGGAGTCCTGATTGTACTGGTTGGCCCCGCAGGGGTGGGCAAAAATACCATCATGAAACAAGTGATGGAAAAGCTGCCTGTCCGTCAAATGCCTACTGTCACCACACGCCCGATGCGCCCCAACGAAGAGGAAGGTCGCGAACATTATTTCGTGTCCCTCGACGAGTTCCGCCAAAAGATCGCCGACAAATCGCTAGTCGAGTGGCAAGAAGTCTATCCCGGTACATACTACGGCACGCCTCACTACCAGATGCAAGCTGCTTTAGATAGCGGCGAGAATCTTGTGGCAGACATTGAAGTGCTTGGGGCGACTGAACTCAAAAAGGCTTTCCCGAACAATGTTGTCCTAATCTTCATTGCGCCGCCGGATCTGAACGATCTAGATAGGCGGCTCCGCACTCGCGGTCATATGAGCGAAGACGAGATTGCTGAAAGACTGAAACGGGCTAACTTTGAATTGAAGTTTGCCGAGAAAAGCGATTATCGGGTCGTCAACGACGATCTGGAAAGTTCAGTCCAAAAGGTAACGGAGATTATCAACCAAGAACTACTCAAGCAGGAAAAAGCGTGATAATTTAGCGCACTAAACGCGCTCGTGAATTGGCACTCGCTCGATCTGAGCGCCTAATGCCCGTAGTTTCTCCTCAACATGCTCGTAACCCCTGTCAATCTGGCCAATATTGCGGATGGTAGTCACGCCATCCGCACACAACGCCGCCAAGAGCAACGTCATCCCGGCGCGAATATCGGGGCTGGTAATCGTAAGATTGCCATGTAGTTTCGTTGGGCCGTAGACCAGCGCACGGTGCGGGTCGCACAACACTATCCGCGCTCCCATCCCAACGAGCTTATCGGTAAAAAAGAAGCGTGCATCATACATCCACTCGTGGAAAAGTACCGCGCCGCGTGCCTGAGTTGCGATGAGCAGAGCAATACTCATCATATCGGAGGGAAAGGCAGGCCAAGGCTGTGCTTTGATAACAGGAATCCGGTTGCCCAAATCAGGGATGATCGTCAAGGACTGTGCGGACGATACAATCACATCTTCGCCTTCCACGTCCCAGCTTACGCCCAACCGCCGCAAAACCAACTGCATCATGTCCAGATGTTGTGGGTCAGCGTTTGTAATTCGCACACTGCCGCCTGTCACCACCGCTGCGCCGATAAAGCTGCCAACTTCCATAAAGTCCGCACCGACTCGAAAGTCGCCGCCATGCAGCCGTTCTACTCCCTGAATGGTCAGCATGTTCGAGCCAACACCGCTGATCTGAGCGCCGAGGATATTCAGAAAATTGCACATATCTTGCACATGCGGTTCAGACGCAGCATTCCGAATAATCGTTGTGCCTTTGGCAAGCACGGCTGCCATCAGAACATTTTCAGTCGCAGTAACGCTAGCTTCGTCTAGTAGGATTTTTGCTCCGGTAAGTTTGTCGGCTTTCATCAAAAATCTGTCGGTGAACTCAACCTCAGCGCCAAGCTGTTGCAACGCGAGAATATGCGTATCCAGCCGCCGCCGCCCGATCACGTCGCCGCCGGGGGCTGCCAGTTCCAATCGCCCGCACCGCGCCAGCATCGGCCCAGCTAGCACAATCGAGGCACGAATCTTTTGTACTAACTGCGGATCGGGGCGATGTGTCACAACACTTTTTGCGTGAAGGCGTAATATCCCTGCCGACTGCCACATAATGTCCGCACCGAGACTCCGCACGAGATCGCACATCACGCGCACATCGGCAATGTCTGGTACGTTTCGCAGGGTTACCACTTCATCGGTCAGCAAACAGGCCGCGATCAACTTCAAGGCGGCATTTTTGTTACCGCTAGCTTGTAATGTGCCATTCAGCCGATGTCCACCTTCAATAACGAATTGTTCCATGTGTGTTATTCACCACTCCGTAACTTGAATCGAATACGCACCCGGTCGCCTAATTGCACGCCTGTCAGGCTGGCAGCGCTGCCCTGATTCACAGCGATCTCTAACTGGCGATCACTGTTGATCAACGCCAATAGAGTCCCCGGCGGCGTAAAGCCATAGGTGCCTTGAATCCCGATAATCTGAGTGTCTCCGACCATGACTTGAGTAGCAAGTGCCTCGAAGCTGATCTCTGGCTTGCGTTCCAATAGTAGATTACGGCCTTCATTGCGCCAGTCAAAATGACCCAAACTGGTAATAATGTTTCCAAAATGATCGATGTGAATCACTTCGCCTTCCAGTATATCGCGTGCCACATGGTCGGTACGCAGCAATGCCGGACGCGCTATATCGACAATGGGACTACCGATCTCGTTGAGTGACCGTCCACTGGCAAGATCGGCGGCAGCAGGGGCAAATAGATCGCGCCCGTGAAAGGTCGCGCTGATATGTTCGGGAGGCCACAGTACCACTGCCTGCCAGCTATCCGCCTCATCCAGCACACCACTGAATACGCCGTTGTCTGGCCCCACATACAATCCATGATCGGTCTTGATCGCCAAAGGTCGTCGCAGCGTCCCAACGCCGGGATCGACTACGACTAGAAATACCGTGTAACTTGGAAAATACTGATATGCCGAACGCAGCAGATACGCCCCTTGCTGGATATTCTGTGGGTCAACCTCGTGTGTGATGTCGATGAACTGCGCGTCTGGACAGCGCGAAGCCATGACTCCCTTCATTACACCCACATAAGGGTCACTGGTTCCAAAATCGGTTAGTAAAGCGATTAGTGGCTGTGTCATGGTCGTCACTTCGTATTACGCCGCGAGAAATAGGAGAGTTTACCACAGAAGGAAGTACCGACCGCGAATTGTTATGGTTCGCAAGGTAGAGGAAGCATATGGAGATTACCGTAGGGCTATTCGAAACGCCAAACAGCCCTACAATTGCGTGGTAAAATAACCTCGTCAGGGATTAACGACGCTAGATTGCTTGCTCTATAAGGCGACGGGCAATGCTTCCAAGCCACGCACCGTTAACCCCGGTCGCCAGCGTAATACATCTGTGGTTGATGCCAATCGCAGGGCAGGCATCCGTTGCAGCAACATGCTAATGGCAATTTGCCCTTCGATCCGCGCCAGTGGTGCGCCGACACAGTAATGTACTCCCTGTCCAAAGGCCACATGCTTCGGATTATCCCGCGTAATATCCAGCTTATCGGGATTTTCAAATTGGCTTTCATCGCGATTCGCCGACGCGATAACCGCTAACACCATTTCGCCTTTCGGGATCGTTATGCCATGCAAAGTGACCTCTTCTCGCGCATAGCGTTCTGTCGCTTGCTCAACCGGGCTGACAAAGCGCAGCAATTCTTCGATTGCCCCTTTGATTAGCGCTGGTTTTTGCCGCAATAGGTGCATTTGATCGGGGTTCTCCAGCAGCGCGAGTGTTCCGCTGCCAATCAAGTTTACCGTTGTCTCATGTCCAGCAATTAACAGGACAAAGACCATTGCCAACAGTTCATCCTCAGTGAGCTTTTCACCCGATTCTTCTGCCTGCACCAGTGCCGTCATCAGGTCGTCGCCCGGATGAACACGACGTTCTTTGAAAAGACGGCGCAAGAAGCGTGAAATCGCCATGATATTGGGAATTGTCAACAAAAAATTGCCCGTCGTACCCAAATCAAGGAGGAATTTTGACCACTTATGAAACTTCGCTTGATCAGTAGGCGAAATCCCTAAAATCTCAGAGATGATAGTCAACGGCACAGGGATGGCATAATCATGGATTATATCCATGTGACCTTTGCGTTCCGCTGCATCAAGCAGTTCGCTGGCGAGCGCTTGCACCCGCTCACGCATTTGCTCGATCATCGACGGTGTAAAAGCCTTATGCACTAGCCCACGTAGGCGGCTGTGAACTGCCCAATCGCTGTCAAGCAGATTGTTCATAAAAGGTCTGGCCATCGGCGGAATCCATGGTAGTTTGGTGAGCTGATCCGCAGACTTAGCATTGGCTGGATTCTTTACGAAACGCTGCTCATCCTTCAAGACCATCATTACGTCGTCGTAGCGTGTGATTAGCCAAGCCGCTTGTTTATCGGGCATGATTGTCCGGTAGACTGGGGCTTCGGCGCGCAGCCGTGCATAGAATGGATAGGGGTTAGCCTTAAACTCTCGGCTGGCGATATTTACTGTTGGTAGCTTATTCATCGGTTCCTCCCGGTAGCAGACCCTTCAAAATGATTTCGGTAATTACGTCGGGTAACTTGTCCCACTTCGCTTCGAGTTCCGTGTCACCAATCAAACGCAGCATGATCAAACCGAGAACTGCCGCCGAAGTCACACGCATTGCCAAAGCGGTATCAATCGGCTTGATAACCCCCTCTTGTTCCCACTGTTGGAAGAATTTCGCGGCAAGGTCGTATGTTGGCCCAATGATTTGCTGAAAGTACACTCTGCGGAGTTCTTCATCGACCAGCATCTCGGAGAGAATTACTTGAAAAACTTCCAGATTTTCATGACCCAACCTGTCAAAACGTTGTTTCATGTAACCGCGTACCCAGTCAGATATATCACCTTTGGCAGCCTGTTCGAAATCCGATTCGCGTTGCGAGGTTTCGTTCAGGCGATCCAGAATGCCTAAGAGCACCGCTGTTTTGTTGTCGAAGTAGTTGTAGATAGTCCCATCGGCGATACCTGCGGCTTTTGCCACATCTTTGATCGTGGCGCGGTGAAAGCCCTTTGCCGCAAAAACTTGTGTGGCAGCATCAAGGATCTGATTGCGCCGCGCCGCGATTAACTGTGCTTGAATTGGATCAGGTTGGGTCATAAATGAATTTCCAGTCACTTTATTGAATGAGTATTCATTCAATAATTTAAGCCAAGACATTGTAAATGTCAAGCTGTAATCTCGAACGATATTGAGTCGACTTTGAACCCTGAATCCTCACCAAGTTACTGTACTAAGTTCAGACACCAACACTTAGCCCCAGAAAAAGGGCAATGAACCCCGGCAATGACAGACCACCATGCATTAGAACGGCAAGCCAGGTGTTTTGCCGCTGCTGCGCGATGAGCGGAACAAGAATTAGAGTCGGCAACAACACCAGCAGGTTACCGAGGCCAAAAGCTAAGTGGAAAACACCCCACAGAAAAGCGTTGAGCAGCCAAGCGCGATCCCCAAGACGAGCTTCCATCCGCGGCAGAATTATGCCGCGCCAGACCAGATTTTCACCAAGAATATTGATGGGCCAGTAGATAGCCCATAGAGGCAGAATCCAGAGCTGACCAACTGTTAGGGGATGGACATTGCGTGCGAACGGAGGAACAGGGTTCAAGCTTAACGCCCCGCAGAGTTTAAACATTGCCAAGCTTCCGATACTGATTCCAAGTAGTCCGCTCAGCCCCCACAACCAATCTTGTGCCGAGGGTCGCTGAAATCGAAGACGTTCCACCCAGTGTCCATTGCCATCCTCGGTCCGCAATAACACCAGACCGTAGGCGATAATGGGCAGAAAAATCAATGGCACCGAGAGCATCATCCACGCCACCAATGGCTCTAGTCCGAGGGCGTTCAGTCTGGGAATGCCCCAGTAGATAACTCCATATTGAAGAACTGCGCCGATCAAGAAAATCGCGATATCCGCAGTAAGATGACTTTTTCTTTCTATTGTTAGTTTCACAGGGCTTGTCTCTTTGATAATCGATAAGATTGAGTCATAAATGAATAGTCAATCATTATTTTGAATGAACATTCATTCATTACTATAAGGTAAAATTTGCAGATGTCAAGCGACTCATATCGTTGTCTAGGACATAAATCCTATGGATTTACACGTCTCCCGTAAGGGTTGTGCAAGGAAAACTTGCTATAATCTAAATTGAGGTAAAAAGGGGCAACATGGTAGACGTTTTAGGCACAAAGCTGGATCGTTACGATATTCGCGAACGTCTGGGTAAAGGCGGCATGGCTGCTGTCTACAAAGGGTGGGATACCAACCTTGATCGCTGGGTAGCCGTCAAGGTGCTGCACGAATTTCTGGTTGAGGAAGAAGGCTTCAAGGCGCGATTCGAGCGTGAAGCCAAAGTAGTTGCCAGTCTCAATCACCCCAATATTGTACAAATCTACGATTTCAACATTATCGAGCGCGGCGACACCCCGATCTACTATATGGTCATGCCCTATATCCCCGGTAAATCGCTTAAGGCGGTGATGGATAGCAAACACGCACAGGGCGAACACCTATCGCAAACTGAGATCGATACGGTGATGCGCGGAGTATGTTCTGCGCTGCATTATGCTCACGCGCAAGGCATGGTTCATCGCGATGTTACACCGGGGAATATCCTATTTAATGAACAGGGACAGGCAGTACTGGCAGACTTCGGTATCGCGAGGATTGTCTCGGATGCGCGACTGACGCAAAGTGGCATGACAACCGGAACCCCCATGTATATGCCACCCGAACAGGGCATCGGCAAAGGCAGCGATCTTCGCAGCGACACCTATTCTGTGGGGGTGATCCTGTACGAGATGCTGACAGGACAAGCGCCTTACGACGGCGACAGCGCAATTGCTGTGATTATGAAACATATCAGCGAACCAGTGCCGATGCTGCGCGATAAAAACGAGTCCCTGCCGCCAGCTATGGAAGTCGTGATTGCCCGTGCGATGGCAAAAGATCCAGAGGATCGCTATCAGGATGCGAACGATCTCCTTGCCGACTATGAAAGTGCCATTGGCGGGCAGCAGGTTACGGCGTTTCGTGATAAGGGCAGCACCGTTATCTTACCGGGAACCGCTAAACGCGGTTCTGGCGCGCTATGGGGGGCCATTGTCGGCGGCGTAACGACTCTAATTGCGCTCGCTTTGATCCTCGTCATCATCAGCCGTCAACCGACTAACACTCCGGCACTGTCGGCTAGCACTAATCCCGATGCTGAGGGAACAGTAACACTCGCCGTTGCGCCACAGACTACCAAGAATTTGAGCAAAACCGAAGTTGCCAATGTGCCCTCGATGACCACTGGCCCATTGATCTTCAAGGATGATTTTGGGGCGGATCGTTACTCAATGTTTTGGCAGATCACTACCGATGATCCAAATGTCTATCGCAACATTGAAAATGGCGTATACCACATTCGCACCACGCTGCCTGCCACCGCCGTTACAGCGGTTTTTGATGAAGAACACCAGTATAGCAGCCACTTTATCTATGATGCCGACTTTACGATTTCTGAGAAAAGCCAACCGGATACAGGTACCGGCATTATCTTTCGCTACCAGAACGACGAAGCCTATTATGTCTTTGCGGTGAATGGGCAAGGGCAGGTGAGTATCTGGCTTCGCTATAACAATGCGTGGACTGAACTCCGCAAAGATGTGATGAAGTGGACTCCTGCTCAGGGAGCTAACTCAGCAGGCAAGCCGAATCACCTCAAACTGGTCGATCTCGGCAATCGTTTTCAGGGCTATGTCAACGATAATCTGGTGATCGATGTCAGCAGTGAACCCGCGTTGATGTCAGGTGGATTAGGGATTTATGTCGCCTCGACTAGTTCTCGGAAAGTCCCTAACCCACTGGCGGACGTTCAGGTTGATAACTTCTCTGCCAATTACGATGGGGTGCTGCCCTCTACTGAAGCCGTGATAACCGAGGTCGCCACCCCTTGAGTTGTTAGGAGTTTGCAAGGTTGCAGTATTTTTTTCCTACCAGCGTTTGCTTGGCCAATCTTCGTTACCGTCAAGATTGAAGGTACGAAATTTCTTGTAAATCTTAACCGAAATACAACGCCTTACAACTTGTAATGTGCAGTGTAACATGCTTACTCTATACTATTTTCAGCAATTCTGTCCAAATCCAACCCGATCTTATTTTTACGTGGCAGGAAAATTCGACTTGCAAAATCTTTAGTAGACGGTCGCATTTTGTGGAATTCAATACGCTTAGCGGAAATAGCTTTATATTTTTGACCAATCGCTGAACTGTATCAGTAAATGCTAACTGCAATCTGGTATGGATTATATGCAATGGGTTAAGCCCTTTTCGTTGAATTTGTCATTGCTAAAAACAAAAGAGGCTCAGAGCAATATCATGAAACGTCGTTATCTTCTTTATCCTATAATTTTCATCGCCATTGCGCTTGCTATACTTCCGGGGATTAGCCTGCCTGTATTGGGTAGCCAGATCAATGTACTGACGAACCGTTACGGCAATGATCGTAATGGAGCTAACCTGAACGAAACGGTCTTGAACACTAGTAATGTCAAGGCCGGGACGTTTGGCAAGGTATTCCAGCGTAACGTGATAGGCGATACTTACGCACAACCGCTATATGTATCGGGTCTAGCTATCCCCGGCAAAGGGACACACAACGTTGTTTATGTGGCAACTGCCCATAACATTGTCTATGCCTTTGATGCCGATGACCCGACAGCATCCACTCCATTGTGGGAAGTAAACCTCGGTGCGCCATATGCTCCTACCCCAGTACCGGGATGTAACTATCAACCTCAATGTGGCATCTATACTGTCGATATTTGGGGCGGCGAAGTAGGGGTATTAAGCACACCTGTAATCGATCTGGTGAGCGATACAATGTACCTCGTCAACGAACGAGGCGACAACATCAACGATTCGTTTGATGCTAAACATTATATACATGCACTGGATATTAAAACGGGTGCAGAAAAGTTTGGCGGCCCCAAACAAATCGCAGCGACCGTTTCCGGTGATGGGTATGGCAGTGATGGTAATGGTCATCAAGTTTTTGATAGTGCCATCCAGTTCCAGCGTCCCGGTCTGCTGCTGATCAATGGTATTGTCTACATGGCCTTCGGCTCACACAATGACCGGGGTAATTATCACGGTTGGGTAATGGCCTATAATGCTACAACCTTAGGGTTGAAAGCAGCTTTCGCCGATACGCCGAATGGCATTGGCAACTGGGGCGGGATCTGGCAGTCTGGGTCGGGTCTTACCACCGACGGTTCTTCGTTGTATGTAGTCAGCGGGAACGGAACCTTTGACGAGAGTGGCGACAACTTTGGCGATTCGGTTATTAAGCTTAATCTGATTTCAGTCAACAATCCCGGTTTTTATGTTCAGGACTGGTTTACCCCTTGGGATCAGGCTCGGTTGGACGCGAACGATCTGGATCTTGGTGTGACGGGTGCTGTGCTTATCCCCGGAACCAGTTGGATCATCGCCGGTGGCAAAGAGGGCAAACTCTATGTCATGGACAAGAACGATATGGGTCACAACCATACAAGTGACGACAACCAGATTGTCCAATCCTTTCAGGGGTCGCTGGGGCATATGCACAGCACGCCGATCTACTGGAATAGCCCACAAGGGCCGACGGTCTACGTCTGGACTGAAAATGACTATGCAAAATCATATACCTACAATCCTGCCACAGGACTGTTCGATACCATTCCTACAGGCACAACGCAGGTGGCTTCCACCGGAATGCCTGCTGGCATCCTTTCGCTCTCGGCAAACGGCAGTGTGACTGGAAGCGGTATTTTGTGGGGAACCGTATCGCCGACTGCCAGTACCACTAGCCCAATAGATCGTACAGGTATTTTGTATGCATGGGATGCAACTAATCTAAACAACGCTCCTCTGTGGGCCAGCAACGTCGATCCTGACGATGCACTGGGCATTGTTGGCAAGTTTAACCCACCGATGGTTGCCAACGGCAAGGTATATGTCATGAGTTTTACCGATGCCTTGCACGGATCAAATGCAGGCCATCTGATGGTCTACGGTCTATTAGGGAGCAGCCAGACTCCAACACCGACTAACACGCCCACTAGCACACCGACCAGCACACCTGTCCCGCCCACTACAGGCGATACCGTTGGAGTCTTCCGTCCGACCAATACGAATTTCTATCTGCGTAAGACCAATACCACCGGCCCAGCGGATATTACTACCAACTTCGGCATGGCAACCGATTTGCCAGTAGCGGGTGACTGGAACGGCGATGGGATCGATACAGTCGGCGTTTATCGTCCAAGCACAGGTCAATTCCTCCTCAGAGATTCGAATGCAGTTGGCGCACCAGTCATCTACAGCTTTGTGCTAGGCGCACCCGGCGATATGCCAATGGCTGGCAAGTGGTCAGCGTCGATGACGCATGATGGTGTCGGTGTCTTCCGGCCCTCCAACGGCTTGATCTACCTCAAGAAGAATTTGACCACTGGCTTTGCCGACTACCAGATGGTATTGGGCAGTCCGGGTGATGTGCCAGTAGCAGGCGACTGGAACGGCGATGGCAAAGATAGCCCCGGCGTATACCGTCCAACGACGACAACCTTCTACCTTAGTAATCAGGTATGCAATTGCAGCGTCTTCGCGGACTATACCGCCCGACTCGGCATTGTCGGAGACACTCCATTTGCAGGCGACTGGAATAACGATGGAATTTCGGGGATTGGTGTTTTCCGTCCGACCAACGGCTTGATCTACCTCAAGAATATGCCAACGACAGGCTTTGCGGATATGAGCATCGTCTTCGGCATAGCAAACGATAAACCTATCGCTGGACGTTGGGCAACAGCTTCGGCACCGAACCCGGTGGTTCCGGCAGTTACAACAGGAACTCCACAACGATCTACGCCGACAGTTACCCCGCAAAGCACCAGCCAGCGGATCGCGCCGACATTTGTTCCATAACCCAACGATGATGGAGATAAAGTAGGCTGCATTCATTAAACTGAATTGCAGCCTCTCCCGGTCAGTCAAAAGCCGTCTCTCTGGTTTAGAGGACGGCTTTTTGATCTAGCAGATTGACACGGCAAACGCGGCTATTGGGCTTAGACAGGCTGGGATAAACCCGCCATAATATCAACGTAAATTATGTGGCGGACAGCCATCTAAATATTCTAAATTTTCAAATATCAGGAGCAGTTGTGATGACTTTATTGCTCGATGAGCAGCCCCATCGTCGGTTTAACCCGCTGACACGCGAGTGGGTTTTGGTTTCGCCGCACCGCGCCAAGCGTCCGTGGCAAGGGCAGGTCGAAGCAGTGGCGCAGGAAACCCTGCCCACCTATGATCCAACCTGCTATCTGTGTCCCGGCAATGTACGGGCCAACGGTGAGCGCAACCCGCTCTATGAGTCCACCTATGTTTTCGATAACGACTTCCCAGCACTGCTGCCAGACACACCACAGGGGGATTACAGCCCACACCCACTGATCCACGCCGAAAGCGAACGCGGATTGGCGCGAGTGTTATGTTTCACGCCCCGCCACGATCTGACCCTTGCCAAGATGGATACGCCAACGATTCGCCATGTCGTTGATACTTGGGTCGGACAGTATGCGGAACTCGCCCACAAGCCGTTTATTGGCTATGTACAGGTCTTTGAAAATCGCGGCGCAATGATGGGCGCATCCAACCCGCATCCACACGGTCAGCTTTGGGCTAGCGAACATCTCCCACAGCAGGCGCTTCTCGAAGACACCAGTCAACGTGAATACTGGCAGCACAATGGCAAGTCACTCTTGGGAGATTATCTTGCCGAGGAACTACGCAATGGCGAACGCATTGTCTACCAGAATGATGGCTTTGCCGTGCTGGTGCCATTTTGGGCAGTCTGGCCCTTCGAGACGATGCTTATCAGCAAGCGGCATGTTACCGCTATGACCGATCTCACCGATGCCGAGCGCACCGATCTTGCCGATGCCCTGCACAACCTGACCGTGCGCTACGACAATATCTTCCAGACCTCATTCCCCTATTCAATGGGCTTCCACCCACGCCCGGTCATGGCAGGCGACTGGCAGCATTGGCATTTTCACGCACACTTCTACCCGCCGTTACTCCGTTCGGCAACGGTACGAAAATTTCTGGTGGGCTATGAAATGCTTGGCACGCCACAGCGCGACATTACGGCTGAACAAGCTGCAACCCAAATCCGGGAACAGAGCGCGATCCATTACACGGTGAGTGACGCATAACGCATCACGAATTTATGGCGCAACAACAGGGTAACTGTGCTCGTCGCGGGGCAAATGCGACCAATCGCCCGATCCGATCACATGGTCATCATCCCAGCGGCGTGTGATCCCTAGCTTGTCGAAATATTCGAGGATCGCCTGTGCATATTTGCGGCTAGTGGCGAAGCGATCCCGCAGTGCCTTGATCGTGATCTGCCCATCGGCAGCAAGGATCTGTTCGGTGGCGGCGGCGAATTCATGCAGCACACCGGGAGTTAACAGCACTTCCGGCGCGAGACGCACCAGTTCGCCCCATTCGATCATCGCGATTACCACTGCTTCGCTGGCTAAGCCTACCGCCTCTTTATAGGATGGTGGTGTATAGGGCGCGTTGGCGAATGCCTCCCGCAGCCGTTCAATTCCGGTACGCTGCGCCTTCGTCATCTGAACCGCGTAACCGTAGCTGGCAACGCTGCCTGTTGATGTGCGTGTCACAACCTCACGCTGCACGGCAAGATTCAGTAGCGCCTCAAGGGTTGGGCTGGCGAAGTTAAGCTGCTGTGCCAAACTTTCGGGTCGTATCCCCATGCGCAGTGGTTCAGCCTTGTGAAAGTCCGACAACAGACGCGATAAACGTTTGAATAGGACGGTAAGCGATGTCTGTGTAACCCACAGATCATTATTCAGTACAATCACTGCATCGCTGGCAGTATCAAGTACGGTGCTGACGACTTCACCATTCAGCCCAGTGATATTGGAAAGCTGTGCTACGCTCATCGGTAAGCCATTGGCATTGAGCGTCTGGATCACCAATTCAATAGGCGTGGAACGAGTCATTGTTTCCAGTGCAGCGATAACTTCTGGGCGGTTCCGTCGGTAGCGCGGCGCAACGCCAGTTTGGATCATATCGCCGCCGCCAATCGTTTCGCCGGGTGAAGGATAGCGCAGAATATAGCGATCTCCTTTGACGACGGGTAGTGGTTCAGTTAGCTCAAGCTGAAGCCAGCCGTTTGCACCCGGCGCAAGCGAATCGGTATCGAGTAGGCGCACTCGTGCCAGCCGTTCCGCCGCCCCACAAAATAACTTGACTTCGGCATTGTGGCGTAACGGACGCGATGAATCTGGCAAATGGTGGAATCGGGCGCTGATACGCTGCGATGGCTTGATTGTGTCGGGCAGCGTGAGCAAATGTCCACGATGTACGTCCCGCTTCTCTATGCCACTAATGTTGACTGCGACTCGACTGCCGGGGAGTGCCGTTTCTAGCGCTTGATTGTGGGTTTGCAGCCCTCGGATGCGTCCGCGCAAGCCGCTGGGTTGCAATTCGATCTCCTGTCCAACAGTCAAGGTTCCGTCCAGCAGCGTTCCTGTAACCACTGTCCCGAAGCCGCTAACACTGAACACGCGGTCTATCCAGAGGCGTGGCTTGCCAGAATCGATCACGGGCGGCAGCGTGGCAAGTTGTGTTGATAAGGCTGTTTGCAACTCTGCTAGCCCTGCGCCAGTCCGTGCCGAAACAGGCACGATTGGTACGCCATCCAGCACTGTGCCGCTTATCGCATCGAGAATATCCACTTGCACGAGATCAAGCCAATCGGGGTCACGGACAAGATCAATCTTAGTCAGCGCGATGACACCCGTAGGAATACCCAATAGATCGATAATGGCAAGGTGTTCGCGAGTCTGTGGCATTACTCCTTCATCGGCAGCAATCACGAATAAAACGGCGTTGATCCCGCCCACTCCAGCTAACATATTCTCAATAAAATCGCGGTGTCCCGGTACATCGATCACCCCCACCAGATTGCCATCGGGCAGCGTAAACCACGCAAATCCCAGATCAATCGTCATCTGGCGGGCTTTTTCTTCCTTGAGTCGATCTGGGTCAATCCCAGTGATCGCCCGAATCAGCGTTGACTTGCCATGATCAACATGTCCGGCAGTGCCAATGACTAACATACACCAAGCTCGATTTTATAGATCGTCCACATTACCATAGGTTTGTCTGGGCGTTCAGCGTGCTGCATGGCAGTTAAGTAACGCTGTAAAACTAGCCATGATTATCTACAAAAAATCCCTCCTCACAAGCGAGAAGGGATTTTATTACCACTACATGCCTTTCTGATTTGCAAGAAAGGGTTGGGATAGGAGCTAACGCATGGCTTGATTAATCACCCGCTGTTGGTGCTTCTATTGCAGGAGTCATGGCTGCATCAGATAGCGGGATATGTCCATCATAGGCAAGGTAGGCGGCTCCTTCGGGCGTACCATATCCATAAGGATCGGCGGCGGGAACCGGGATACCTTCGAAATTATAATCCGGTGGCGGTGAGTCAGTTGTCCATTCGAGCGTCAAGGCACGCCAAGGATTCTTGCCAGCCGGTTTGCCATTCCGCACCGACATGAAGAAGTTCGCCAGAAACGGCAAGATCGCGACAGCCATTGTGAACGCACCAAGTGTCGCCAACACATTCAAGGACGTGTACTTGGGATCGTAGGTAAAGACACGGCGTGGCATTCCTGCCAAGCCTAGAAAGTGCATTGGGAAGAATGTCAGGAAGAACCCGACATAGGTTAACGCAAAGTGGATCTTGCCCAAGCGTTCATCCAACATGTGTCCAGTGATCTTGGGGAACCAATGGTAGATACCCGAAAAGATCGCTAGAACACTGCCGCCAAACAAGACAAAATGCAAGTGTGCGACCACAAAATAGGTCGCGTGAACGTGAATATCAACCGGGACGGAAGCCAGAAATACGCCGCTGATCCCACCGATCACGAACATCGACAAGAACCCGATAGCAAATAACATCGCTGTGGTGAAACGGATTTTGCCACCCCACATGGTCATCAGCCAGCTAAAGACCTTGATTCCGGTTGGCACGGCGATAAGCATGGACGTAATCATGAACGGGATACGCGCTAATGGCGAGAGTGTGGTGAACAGGTGATGACCCCACACGGTAAAGCCCAGCAGTGCAATCGCCATGCTGGACATTGCAATCGCTTTGTAGCCAAAAACGGGTTTGCGCGAATGAACAGGCAGCACTTCCGAAATGATGCCCATACCGGGCAGCACCATGATATACACTGCGGGGTGAGAATAGAACCAGAACACGTTAGGCCACAGCAGCGGATCGCCACCCGTTGCCGGGTTGAAGAACCCCGTCCCCGCCAGCCGATCTAGCAGCATCAGCGTCAAACCGCCGGAAAGAAACGGAGTCGCCAGCAGGATAATGATCGAGGTCGCCAGAATGCCCCAGACAAACAACGGCATTCCGAACCAGCCCATTCCCGGCGCACGCATATTGCGGATCGTCACGATAAAGTTGATAGCGCCTAGAATAGACGACAGACCAAGCATATGCAAACTGATCGCCCACAGAGTTTGCCCGTCAAAGGCGCTATATTGTGGGCCTGCAAGTGGAAAATACGAAGTCCAACCTGCTTGAGCTTGCCCACCTACCAGCCAACCCGACAGCAGCAAGAGTCCTGCGGGGGGGATGAGCCAGAACGCGAAAGCATTCAGCCACGGGAAAGCCATATCTTTAGCGCCGATCATCAGTGGCAGCACGTAATTGCCGAAGCCTGCCAACATTGGGATGACAAACAGGAAGATCATGACGGTGGCATGAATAGTGAACAGCGAATTATAGGCAGCACCATTTGGCATCAAACTGGCTTCCGGCGAGATCAACTCGATGCGGATCAGTTCTGCCAGAATGCCACCGATCAAAAAGAAGGTAAAGGCCGTGACCATGTACTGCACGCCGATGATCTTGTGGTCGATGCTCCAAGCGAAATACTTCGCGATACCGCTGGTGCGCTTTGCCGCAGGCGCGGCGATTGAGGTTGCCATACGTTTGCCCTTCCACCTTTGTTTATTAAGGCGATCTTTTGAAGGGGCGTGGTTCTATGACACGTCCCTAACGTTCATTATTTTTGGGTGAGCAGATAATTGACAATCGCTTCGCGGTCATCTTCGGGCATAACCGTTGGGTCACCGAAGTTCTTGGGCATCAAGTTCTGGAAGCCCGGAACCAGATACACACCGGGATTGATGATGGAGATACGGATATATTCCGCTGCATCTTTGGCACCTTCACCCGTCAAGCGACCATCCGCATTATTCGCGGCACGGGTCGCTACACCATCCAAATTGGGACCAACATTGCCTTTCAACCCTACATCAGTCAGGGTATGGCAACTGCCACATGGATACTTCTGCGCAATTAACTGCTTGCCGCGATCCGCACGTCGCGGATCAAGGGCGGCTTGACGAGCATTGGTACGCAGCGTACTGACGAAATTATCATAGTCAGCCGGGTCTTGCACAAAAACTGGATTGTGCATATTGGCGTGACCTTGCCCACACAATTCCGTGCAAACAACTGCATATTCGCCTTTGACGGTAGGCGTAAAGCGAGCAGTTGTCGTTTTACCGGGGATCGCATCCTGCTTGATCCGAAACTCAGGGATATAGAAACCGTGCATAACGTCACGGGATTGGATCTCGACACGCATATCACGGTTTATGGGGAGATGCAGTTCATTGCTGACCATGTTCGATTGAGCAATCGCGTTCTGGTCTGCCGTCAGATCCGGGAAGGGTTCGTAGGGGTAGGAAAATGACCATTGAAACTGCTGGCCTACCACATTGATGATCGTTTCATTTTTGCGCGGCGTTTGCATATCCGCAAAGACCTGATAGCTATAGATCGTCAGCACAAACACAATCACTGCTGGGATCGCCGTCCATGTGACTTCGAGCGCCGTATTCCCATGGTCAGGCGGGCCGTCGGTGTCATCGCCTTTCTTGTGCCTGAAAAAGATGATCGAATAAATAATGCCGCCTTCAACGATCAAGAAGATGATCGTCGCGATGGCAAGCATGATGTTAAACAGCGTGTCTACTTTGCCTGCATCGGCAGACGCTTGGGTCGGGAAAACGTTCGCTGTTGCGCCTACAAAAACGCCAATAGCGATCAGGACTGCGCCTACGATGCCGACGGTTGCCAGTCGATTTGATTTCACGTTGAGGAAATCTCCGTGCTAAAAAGGTTGCTTCTACCCCAGTTCAAAGGGCTTGCAAATGGTGAATGTGAAACTTGTAATTAATCATAGCAATTTTATACTTAGGGTCAAATAATTACAAAAATCCGAGGGTGAGTTGAATAAATTGCACCCTACGCATTGTACCATCAACGTGCCTGATTCACCGGAGCAAAAACTGCGGATCGCAGATAGTTGATCACATTCCAACGATCCTGATCGCTTAACTGCAACAGTGTCGCGAGATTCTTGTGCGGGTTGAGCGCACTGTACAACTCCTCATCACGGCGGACAGGCAATTTGTCGCGCAGATCCGGCGGCGCTGACTTAGCAGCCTGTATGCCATCGCCTGCCCCATTTGCCCCATGACACTCCAGACATTTAGCCTCATAAAGCGTTCTACCTGCTGTGACTGAGACTGCGTCTGCTAACACTGGATTAACCACTGCCGGGATCGGATTTCTCAGCGCATCGCTGCGTTGCCCCGCATCCGCCAGCAGCCAAGCGCCAAGCAGCAGCATCACAATCGTTCCTATCGTCGCCGCCAAGCCAATCATAACGCTCTCTCGCTGCAAATTGAGGGATCGCGCTGTGTGTAGCGTTCCCGGCACTAATAGCATTGCCCCCACCAGCACGATACTAACCGCACTCAGCCAATTAATTGGTTGCGGCTGCCGACTGGTGGTCGTAGGAGCAACATCGGGCACATCCCAATGGAACGCCGCCCGAATGGGTGCAGTACCATCGCTCACATCGACTAACGCTTCCCACTGCCCAGAACGTTCAAGATCATCGCCCGCCGCCAAATATGTGCCGTCACCTGTATCGTCAAGTGGCAATAGCCCGCTTCGTTTATCCAGCGCTGGGTACACAAACTGAAGTTTGACCTGCGTGCCTACTACCGCTTTACCAGCCCGTGACAAGCTAACTTGATAGGTATTCGAGCCAACTGCGCCGGGATCGACACTTAGTTTAACCTGAATATCGTCAACCGCCACCTGTTGCGATGGCGGTTCCAATTTATTTTGCGCTTCGGGCGGGATTGGCGGCGGCGTGGCAGTCAATAATGCTGTCAACGCAATCACGCCAATGCCCAGACCAGCCTCAAGCGTGATACTGCCCATTAGGTTCTCGAAGCGTTCCACCAATCGCAGCCGCACCGCTAGAGCGCTAAACCGCCCCGGCGCAGTAACCAAATGATGATACAGAGCGATAAACAGCAGTGGCACAATCAGCGCGATCTTGGCAAGCAGGGTTAGGCCGTAATTGGTTCCCGGCAGATCCGACGGTTGGCGTATTTGTAGCAACGCACTAAAGATCCCGGTTACGATCAGCAGTGCCAATGCCGCCGTCGCCAACGCTGAAAATCGCCGCAAAACAGCCATCAACGCAGTACGACGTTCTCCACCCACTAATGAGTGTAAGGCAACGGGCAGGGTGGCTGCCAATGCAACCAGCCCACCAACCCATGCACTGTTCGCCAGCAAGTGCAGCCAATCCACGCCTGTAGCAGCGATAGGCCACAGTGTCGATCCGGTGGCGTGGCTGCCAGCACTAAGGGTTCCCAGCAGGAAACCAGTCACTACGGTATTAACCGCCCACAGCAACGTAACAAATTCTGGCTGTCGTTCGGAAAGGTAGATCGTCCCAGCCTCTACTACTCCCGTCAACACGATCAACCCAACGCGAATGGATAGCACCGAGCCAAACTGTGTGCTATTCAGCACGATTGACCACAAACCATTACTGATCACGGTACTTAGATCAGCAGCAAATAGCACTGAAGCCTGCTGTAGAAGTGCCAATACGCTGCCAATGGCTGCTAAAAATAACATCGCTGCGACTAAAATATTCAAGCGCAGCATGACTCGTGGCGGGAGTTTGCCCGCCCGATATTGACGATTGCCCCAGCCCGGCAGCAAAACAAACTGATATAACAATGTAGTTCCAAATAGGATGTTCAGGGCGGTCAGCGTAAAAATTCGCCAAACTACTTCGAGGGGCAACGCAGTGCTGGTTGGCCCGATAGCGGCGATGTTCCCCGAACGGGTACCGATCCAGAATGGGAATGTTTCGGTCACGACGTGCCCATCGTCTGCAAAGGCCACTCTCAGCGTCACGATGTACGATCCATCAGGTAGCCCGGCAGGCAAACGTGCCGCTAACTGCGATGGATTGGTTGGTGACACTCCATCTTGGTCTAGTGGGATCGTTTCGCCTTTTTCGTTAGTCAGACCTAGCGTGCTGAACTTGGGTTCCAGACCTTCGGTGAACCACGCCTGAATCCGCGACGGCGCACGATCCAGAACTGCGCCGCTGGCGGGTATCGAGCGAATCAAAAAACCGTGTGCTTTCGCCGGCGACTGATTGACCGCTAACAGGATGGTAATCAGCATCGTTAAAGCAATCAGCAGCCAAAGAGGTCGCTGACGAAAACCGTCTATCCATGCGCGCACGTTAAACCTCGTTAGTCTAGGCGATAGTGGTCAGTGGCAGAGTCGGGCGATTCTGTTGGGGAAGCGTTATCTGGGGGCGGTGTTGGCTCATCACTCTGATTATTTTCATTGCGACGGCTAATCCATGCACTGATGATCAGGAATATGCCAAATGAACCGATCAAGACGATTGGGACCAGTTCATCCCAAATACCTAACGCGCCATGTGCTAATGGTAAGGCCTTCCACATAACATAACCTCTTATCTCCCATCTTCTCAAAAAGAATAATACTTTGTTTGATTTATCACAATAAAAGATTTAATCACTCAACGCTAACAATAGCTGCCGAAAGGCCGCTGTATAGTCACTGCTAAAGTCAAAGCGCGGACTGCGCCGCAGCGGATCAGGCACTTCGACGGCTTCAGTCATCGCTAAGACAATCGGCTTTTTCTGCGTTTTGAAGAACCGCCATGCGTCCGTTAAGGTAGTATCCTCAAGGTTCGTTCCTGAAAGAATCACCACCATTCGCACCGACTCTTTGAGCGCTGGATGTACACCGCCTGCCCACTTGACCTCTTGGGTTTGTTCCTGTCCACTGTCAATCCACGTATGGACTCCAGCATTTTCCAGATCGGTAGCAAGTTTCGTGGCAAACTCAGCATCGGCGTGTGTGTAGTTGATGTAAGTGGCGGGTTGTGCCTTTCTGCGCCCGCCGTTGGTGGCAGTCTTGATATTGCTGCCAACCCGCACCGCCGCAGGTCGGGTTAGTGCATCGTGCGCGGGAGTCTTGCCCATGCGAAACACCGTTGTACCACAGTCGGGACAGATGCCACGAGTGCCGGGTGTCCCCTTGCTTGTCCAGACGGCTTCGGGGCTTTCCATCTCGACGGTTTGGCGACAGTGCATACAGTAAGCTTCGATAGGCTCGATTTCGTCTAGCGGATCGTCGTGCAAACTCTCTTGGTCGTTCATGGTCTTTACTCGCTGATTAGCGCCAATAATTGCAATAGTTGCGATACCTGAGGCATTTTCACAGTATGATTAAGGCAAGTACGAACTATGGATAGGAGGCTATTCTTCGTCTTGTGTCGCGTAAGAGCCAGCCGCTTACCGTCAGCAGACGATCAGGATTATACTCTCCTCTATGCGAAAGTCATCTCAGAAACGAAAAAGGGTGCGAGCAAAGGTTGTCAGGCAAGTAGTAGAGCACCGAGAGACGGCTCGGAATGTGCTGTAGTGCAAACGGGTGCGGTTGGCGGCAAAGTAATGACGAGCGTTAGCAATGGCTTTGGGCGCTAGATCGGATACAGTCCGTAGTGCCGCCATTCCCCTTGCCAAATGCCCCTCGTATAAGGCAGGCCAGAACTGGTCAAGCCAGCCTTGAGCTTGGTCGGAGCCTTCACCGAAGGCGGCGTTAGCGACTTTGACCAACTATGACAAGGCATGATACCAATCGACAATTTGGATAGCTTTTGGGCTACTATTTCTCTGATAACCTTTGCTTGCACCCGTGTCAGGTAACGTCGCTTTGAGTAATAATCAATAAGGTGGTTCTGACAAAGGTCAAAATACGATCTGCCAGAATGTGCGCCAAACAGGTATAATGGCTTGGTCGAATCAAGCCGTTAGGACAAGTTGATCAATGTCAATACGATCTGTTTACCCGTTTACTGCTATTGTCGGTCAGGAGCGCATGAAACGAGCGCTGATCCTGAATGCCGTTAACCCTAGTATCGGCGGCGTGCTGATCCGGGGTGAACGAGGTACTGCCAAATCGACGGCGGCGCGTGCGTTAGCAGCGCTGCTGCCTGAGATCGAAGTTGTTGCCGATGATCCATTTAGCTGCGATCCACGCCGCCCCGATCTCTTTACAGACGAATTAAACGAACGTGTTGCGGCGGGTGAAACCCTGCCTATTGCCAAACACCAGATTCGTATCGTCGAACTACCCGTCAGTGCGACCGAAGATCGCGTCGTCGGTACGCTCGATATTGAGAAGGCTATCAAAAGAGGCGAACGCCATTTTGAGCCGGGTGTTTTGGCGGCTGCTAACCGGGGTATTTTGTACGTCGATGAGGTCAATCTGCTGGACGATCACGTCGTAGACCTGCTGCTAGACTCAGCCGCGATGGGCGTAAACATCGTTGAGCGCGAAGGTATCAGTTTTCAGCACCCCGCCCGCTTTATCTTGATTGGCACGATGAATCCTGAAGAAGGCGATCTGCGTCCACAGTTGTTGGATCGGTTTGCGCTGTCAGTAGAAGTTCGCAGTCTGGGCGATGCACGCGAACGGATGGCGATCTTGCAGCGACATATTGCCTTTGACGAGCATCCTGAAAAGTTCCGCGCCGACTGGGCTTTGCAGGAACAAGAACTCAGCCGCGAGATTGTCCGGGCGCGTGATATTGTGGATGATGTACTGTACAGTCAGCGCGACTTGTTCACCATCGCCAATTTGACCGGTAGCTTGCACATTGACGGACACCGTGCCGATCTTGTGATCCTCAAGGCTGCACGCGCACATGCCGCCCTCGAAGGTCGTCACGAAATCGCCAGCCGCGATATTATGCTGGCGGCTGAACTGGCACTGCCACACCGTCTCAAGCGTGGCCCGTTCCACGATGCACAGATTAGCGCTGCCGAACTGCAAGAACGTGTCGATCAAATCCAGACTGAGTGGAACACTGACGACTCGCAGGCGATGGAGTCCACCGAGGAAACGTCGGTCAAAAAAAAAGTGAATCTGTAACCAGCGAAACCGCCGAAGAAACCAACGATCTGAGCGATACTCAACCAGCCCCGCAGTCGGTGTTCGACAATAAAGCATCGAATTGGTGGGAAGGCGGCAAGCAGGTTCAGGCCAAAGATGAGTTCGCTCCGCGCAAACTAGATACGCCACTGGATCGCCTGACGCGCAAAGAGTCGGGGCGGCGCAGCCAAACACGCACCGAACGCAAGCGGGGGCGCTATATTCAGTCGCGTCCAGCAGGCAAGCGCCGTGACGATATTGCTTTCGACGCGACATTTCGCGCCGCCGCGCCGTTCCAAAATCAGCGCAACCACGACGATGTGGCCTATGCCATTGAACCACACGATTTGCAGCGCAAGATCCGTGTCAAGCGAGCGGCTAACTTGATTCTGTTTGTGGTCGATGCGTCATGGAGTATGGCAGTTGCCGAGCGTATGAACGCAACCAAAGGCGCGATTCTCTCCCTGCTGACCGATGCCTATCAGCGCCGGGATCGGGTTGGGCTGGTCGTGTTCCAAAAGGATCGCGCCGTGTTGGTGCTGCCGCCGACGAACTCAGTCGTGCTGGCAAAAAAGGCATTGGCAGAAATCCCGGTTGGCGGCAAAACCCCGCTTTCAGCAGGGCTAACTATGGCTTTGCAAGTTTTTCAGCAGGAAAAGCGCCTGCATCCCGATGTGATGCCACTCATGATTTTATTGACTGACGGCGCGGGTAATGTCTCCATTGCGGATTTGCCGCCGCAGGAAGAAGCCCATCGGATCGCCGAACAGTTCAAAGATGAAGGTATCCGCAACCTGACGATCAACATGGAGCATGTGGCCTTCGATCAGGGGTTAGCAAACCAACTGGCAGAACGTTTAGGTGGCCCGTGCTATACTCTAAGCGACCTAAAAGCAGAAACCTTATATCAAACCGTCAAACAGCAATTGGAATGATCTTAATTGCTCGTTTGATTGGCAGGAATCTACGGCACGTGAGGAGCAAAGGATGACTCTCAGTCGAGATGCGGGGACACAACAGGAGATCGTGCAGCATTTTGCCGACGAAGCGACAGAATTCTGTGAGCTAATCGAAGATCCCTCCGCACTCACGTCTGTTCAATTTGTACATAAATCCGCCGATCTGCTGGTAACGTTGTATCAGGTAGGGCTGGCGTTGCCCGAATTGGACGCTGCCGATGAGATCGTCGCCCAGCAAGTGACTTTGAAGCCGGATGCTCATCTCTATCCACAAGTTGCCGAAAAGCTAGGCAAGCATAATACTTACTGGCAGTTGCCCGATCCCTATGATCACGGTGTCCCGACAGCGGGCGATCTTGCCGAGGATCTGACCGAAATTTATTCGGAGTTAAAAACGGGCTTGTTAGCCTTCAACAAAGGCGCAGAGGAAGATATTCTCCTCTCGATCTGGCATTGGAAGTTTTTCTTTATGGTGCATTGGGGCGGACACACAGTTGATGCACTGCGGGCATTACATGCGCTCATTGCCAACAATTTAATGAGTGATCAACACCTATAGTGAAAGACCGTCCACCCGAACGCAAACTACCGCCTACGCCACATTGGGCTAGCCCTATCCCGCAGCCCGAAGATCCCGATCCATCGCTGGAACGGCGGGGTCGGACGCGGGAGCGCATTCGCCGCCGTCAGGCGGAAAAAGAGTTGCCTACCTTTAACTGGACATGGCTAGTCGTCGCACTCGCCGTGATCGGCGTAATTGGGGTGATCGCGCTGATCGCCTTATCAACTACGCATCAGCAACCGGGCAATTCCGCGACTGCCACGCCACCACCAACCGTTAGTGGGACAAATTCAGCCGTTGCGCTTCCGGTAAATATCCACGCTTGGGATGGCAAACAACGTTTTAGCATCCTGATTATGGGCATCGATAAGCGTCCCGGTGAAACAGGGACTGGCTTTCGCACCGACACCTTGATCCTAGTGAGTATTGACTCAATAACTAAAAAAGTCGGGATGCTTAGTATTCCCCGCGATCTCTATATGCCGCTGCCTAACCAAACCGATATGCAGCCGATCAACACCGTGTATGTCATGGGTGAATTGCAAAAACCGGGTGGTGGGCCTGCACTGGTTATGCAAGCGATCCAATATAATCTAGGGATTCCCGTCAACAGCTATGTGGTGGTGTCGTTCGACACGGTGATCGGGCTGGTAGACGCAATTGGTGGGATCGACATTAATGTGCCGCAAGCCATTGACGACCCAGAATATCCCGACATGTATTATGGCTTCGACCCGCTATATATTCCGCCGGGGCTGAACCATATGGACGGCAAATTAGCACTCAAGTTCGCCCGGACGCGACATCAGGGCAGCGACTATGATCGAGCCAATCGTCAACAGCAGGTGGTTCTCGCGATTCGGCAGAAGGCGCTTACGCCTGACGAACTACCACAACTTGCTGTGAAGGCTCCAGACATTTGGAATCAGATCAGCAAGGGCGTAATCACCGATATGTCCTTTGACCAGCTTTTGAGTCTGGGCTGGTACGCCAAAGATATTCCCGCCGCCAATATTCAGCGCGGCACAATCGACGAAAAATATGTACAGGCTGTTCCATACAACAATACAGTGGCGATTGTACCTAATCGAAGCACAATCGGACAGTTAATGACGCAGGTTTTCGGCGCAGACTATAACCATTAGCGCGAGTTAATTAGTTGCTTTGCCCTCACCCCAGCCCCTCTAGGGAGTCGGGTGGGCTGCACAGATAAGATAACGGGCGAAAATATTGAATGAGATATTGACCGCACCTATTCACCGATCATGAAACTGCTCAATATCTAGTTCAATCAAGCTTCTTATTAGTTATAGACTCAAGCCTTTTACGCAGTTTATCCTTCAATTCGCGTATGTTTTTATACTCAGGGCAGTTATACCCTGCTAAGTCAAAATGAAGTCCCGTGTCAGCTTGGCGAAAGAGGATAACCCGTTTTCCAAGGGCATGAGCGTAGCCGACTTCGTAGTATACGTTTGGCCGAGCCCCAGTCAGATCGGCGAACAAAAATTCAGCAGTTGATATTTCATCTAGTACTCGTTGCGTGATTTGTCCCTCGTGCTCGATGTCGTCAGATCGAACGGCTCGAATGTCAAAGGCGGCAAAGACCTCTTTGACGGCATCGTTGACATCATCGAGCATCGACTGTTCCTTGCTCATCCACATGATAATGAACGCAGTACCTCGGCGGTATCGTGCTGTATTAGGCGAAATAGCAGCATCCGCATTGGAAGGCGCTGATAAGGCTCCTCCTGCTTCAGCCAATGCAATGATCTCAGTAAGCTGATCTGCACATTGGATAAATTTCCGTTTGGCATTTGTCGGTAACAAAGGTGCATCGTCGGATTCGCCAGCTGGTTCAACGCCGTAAACCGTTCCCGAATTGGGGTCGCCGATAGTGTATTTATCCCAGTACCTGAAATTTCGGAGCACAAGCGCCGAACGCATCGATTTTATGCCAAGCATTAGACTCTGTTGGTCAGCTTCACTGTTAAGGGTAAATGACTTTACCAGAGGGATAAGTTGCTTGGCAAAGTCGAGCAACCGCTTGCTCAGATCTTGAGCTTTATATTGCAGCGATATGGGAAGTCCCTCCCAACAGTAGTTCTTGTCCTCGGAGTTATTTATCATGAAATGAGGCGACTCCTGTTTGTCTTCGGAAGTGACCCGATATTGATATATCCGGCCATCATCGATTAGTGATTGATGCGACTCATCTAAGTAACGAGTGGCTTCAGTCACGAGCATGAGAAGTGTCTCTTGGAGAGAGGGTGAAGATTTTTCAGTCATCGTTCAAAGTCCTGTCAACGAGTCGGGTGTGAGATTCTATATATCAGATCATACCCCACTGAGTGTACTCCATCGACGGTTTAGTATTGCCCAGACCGTGCATACGCAACGTTTCGTTTGCGAAGTATCAAGTGTAAATTACATTCTCTTCTTGCATCTACTACGCAACCTTGTAATTTCAAAGGTGCAGGAAAATAATCCCCGGAACGGAAATGTTCCCCCTCCCACAGGGCGAGGGGAGAAAATGCCATTTGTATTGAAGTCCCTCTCTACGAAGTGGAGAGGGATTTAGGGTGAGGATGTGTAGCGCGATTTAATTGCTAGTCTTGATGCCGAACAGCGTTGATGAACCGGGCCACACCACCATTGACAGTGGATCGCCCAAGCCAAAGTTCGCCTTCCAGAGATTTTGGTACGTACCATCGCGATACATATCTTGCAGCGTCACATCGACCAGCACACGGAAGTCGGCATCGTTGCGTGGTACGGCAAAGGCAATTGGCTTGGCGGGGCCGTAGTCACCGTCAACCATCTGCGCGGCGGTAGGGTTGGCCTGAGCAATCGGCAGCAACCGCAGACTATCGCCAAACACGAAGTTGGCAGTGCGATCTCCTAACACTTGAAGCGATCCCTGATCGCTTTTCAGCGCAATCCCTTTGATGCTGTCTGGGTTGATCTTGTACTTATCCGCGAGTTTTTTGACAAGATCCAACGCAGCGGGATCATCGTCGAAATAACCGATTTGACGGTTGGTGGCGAACAGGTCATCGAATTTCTTGATGACTGTCGTGCCAAAAGGGGTCATCAGGCGATAGGCGTGCTGCGCGTAAATGCTCACGAAATCCACGCGATCCACTTTGCTCCAATGCGGCTCAATGCCAACAGCAAGATCGGCCTGTCCACTCGCCAGCACATCCTCGGCATTGCCATAGGAGTTCGGCACACTCTGGACTTGTACGCCCCACCGTCGTGCCATCTCATTGATCAACGCTTGATTGAATGCCTCTAGCACGGGCGGTTTGCCCGTTGCATCCGGCGGCGCACCCAACCCGGCAACTCGCAAGGGTTGCTTCGCCGTGATCTTGGCAATGACTGGCTGTTCGGGCATAACAATATCAGTGGCAAAGTCAGCAACCGCCCGACTGTCTGTGTCGAGATCTTTCCAGACACGCGGCGCTATACGATCTTCTACGGGCATGAGATCCTTGGGAAACCACAAATCGTAGATCGGGTCGAAGCGGTTACTTTGCACTAACCGTTGTAAGGTGCGATCCACCAGTGTCCGCAAATTATCATCATAGCGGCGCATCGCAATCGCGTAGGGATCGGTGCGAAATACGCCGTTGAGCAGGCTTACCCCTTGCACTACACCGTTAACGCGCTGGTCGAGTTCCCAGCGATCTCCAACCACTGCATCCACTTCTTTGTTGATCAGCGCCCGGATAGCATCATCCAGCATCAGATAGCGTTTGACATTTGACTGCAAGTTGTTACCTTGCATCCAGCTATTGAAAGCTGCTTCCGAAGGGCTGCCCATCACTACCCCAACGGATTTTCCAACGAGATCCTTGAGTTCCTTCAGCCCCGAATCACTGTTGACTAACGCGACTTGTTTATTCATAAACAATGGATCGCTGTAATCGACCATTGCTTGAGCATCTCGCGAAAGTACAACCTGTCCCATCAACAGGTCGATCTGCCCACTAAGCAGCAAATTGAGCGCGTTTTGCCGTGTCACTTGATGGAATTCGAGCTTAACGCCCCAATCGTCGGCGATGGCCTGTGCAATATCGGCCTCGAAGCCGTCTACATCGCCCGTACTGGTCAACGTCGAAAATCGTCCGATGTTATAGAGGATACCGACACGCAGCACGTTATTGGCCTTGATGCCTGCAATTGCCGATTGGGTAAAGGGCGGTGGCGCGGTGGGCGGTGGCGGTGGCGGAACGAGTGTTGGTGGGACGAGTGTCGCGAGTGGCGGCGGCGTACCCGGCCCCTCGGCGTTGGCCTGCGAAAACATACTCACAACGGCTACAAGCAACAATACAGTAAACAAGCCGACTCTCCATAGAGTCGAGCGAACAATCACATTAGGCATGGTTATTATCCCTATACAGCGCGTTCTCCACGATATAACGCTCTACGACTTCCGGCACAAGGTAACGGATCGAGTGACCTTTGCGGAGTCGTTCGCGGAGCAGTGTTGCCGAAATGTCGATCAGCGGCGACTCGACGAACATCAGTCGTGTCGTAATCCCCGGCAGATCGGCTTCTAACGTTGGCAGATCGAGTGTTGCACCGGGTCGTCCCATCACTGCCACCTTCGCCTGTGCGATGATCCCGGCGGGGTCGTACCAAGTCGGCATATCGCGCAGCGAGTCGCCGCCGAGCAAAAAATACAACTCCGCATCAGGATACTGCTGCTGTAATAGTCGCAGCGTATCGACGGTGTAATGCGGGCCGGGACGGGCTATATCGATGTCTGAAAGGACAAAGCGTGGATTATCGGCAACCGCTTGAGTGAGCATTGCTAGCCGATGTTGGATCGGCGTAATGGCGAGCGTGTGCTTGTGCGGCGGATCGGCGGCGGGAACCAACAGCACACAAGACAGCGACAGCACATCAAATGCCGTTTCCGCCAAAATCAGATGTCCAATATGCGGCGGATCGAACGTACCGCCCAGAATCCCGATCCTCTGTGGAGAATAAGCAGCCATACGCGGCGCGTTACTCGCCCCATTCCAATTCATGGTCGCCAATAAAGACGGTATCGCCCGGTTCGACTCCGGCTTCTTCCAATGCGGCAGTAATACCAAGCGCTTCCAGAATCCGCTGGAACCGCGCTGCCGACTCATCCAGTTCCCAGTAAGTCATGGCAGCAGCACGTTCAATCCGTTCGCCGTTGACGTGATAAGCGGCATCATCATCGCGAGTAATCGTAAACGCCATGTCGTCTTTGCCCAGCCCATAGACCGGAGTTTCGGTCACAGTGACTCGTTCGGGTTCGGGCAGTGTACTCAACAGCGCTGCAACGCGGTTCATCAGCGTTTGTGTACCTTCACCTGTTGCCGCCGAAATACTCATCATCTCGTAATCGCGGGATTCAAGGGCAGCTCGTACCGCAGGCCAATGTGCTTGCGCGCTTGGCAAGTCCATTTTGTTAAGTACGACGACCTGTGCTTTTTCACCGAGTTTTTCATCAAACAACGCTAACTCTGCGTTGATCTGGTTGAAGTCTGCCAGCGGATTCTCGGCACCGCCATCCAGCAAATGGATTAATAACCGCGTGCGCTGCACATGGCGCAAGAAGGCGTGTCCCAAGCCGACTCCCATGTGCGCCCCTTCGATCAGACCGGGGATGTCGGCAAGCACCATATCGCGATCACCGACGACGACCACACCCAAGTTAGGTTCGAGTGTGGTAAACGGATACGGCGCAATTTTTGGCGTAGCGTTGCTCACAACAGACAGCAGAGTCGATTTGCCAGCGTTCGGTACGCCAACAATGCCTACATCAGCGATGAGGCGTAGCTCCAATTTAACGATATGTTCAACACCGGGTTCGCCTTTTTCGGCAAGCGCCGGAGCCTGATTGGTCGGGGTCGCACGACCTGCGTTGCCGCGTCCACCACGCCCGCCCGCCGCTACAACTATTTCTTGTCCCGGCAGAGTAAGATCCGCCATGACTTCGTCGGTCACAGCATCGCGCACGATAGTACCCAGTGGTACATCGATCCGAATATCGTCGGCGGTTGCGCCAGTTTTACGCGACCTGCCGCCGTTTTTACCGTTTTCGGCGGTGAAGTGACTCTTGCGGCTAAAGGCGATTAATGTGTTAACATGCGGTGAGGCAACCAAAACGATAGAGCCGCCTCTACCGCCTTCGCCGCCATCTGGCCCGCCGCGTGATACGAACTTCTCACGACGAAAGTGGCTCATGCCATTGCCACCATCGCCACTCTTGACTGTGATTTTAGCTTCATCAAAAAACATAGGGCAGAGTGTACCGTGGCGGACAGTTACCGTCAATGAGCGGTGAGCGAACGATGGACGAACAAATAGCTAAAGTAGCCTTCAACCTTTAAGGATGACATGCAGGCGATGACCACCCAATTACGCGAAGGGTCGTGGCGAAAAAAGCCGGTCGAGTTGAGCAGTGTAGTTGAAGCAGATGAAGTGTATATCCTTTGGCCAGTCACAAAGGGTATCCTGACGCGGTTTTCCAACAAGGGCGCGATGGCCCGCCGCCGACTGAAAGGCGCACGGAGGCGAGGTACGTTGAGCACTGAAAAACCGCCCATATTGGGTCTGATGCAGCGGAGAGGAGAGGTGGGCATTCAAATGCTCGACAATGTTCAACAAAAAACCATCCAGCCGATTATCGCCCGCTTGGTTGCCACAGGCAGTACATTTTATACCGATGAATACATGAGCTATGACCACTCGGAAGCCTGAGGCTATGACCATCACACTGTTAAGCATAGTCAAGCTGAGTATGCCCGTGATGAAGATGGCGACGGATTCTGTGAAGTCTATGTCAACACGATGGAAGGCTTTGGGTCGCTCTTGCGTTCTTGGCTTCGCCCCATCGCGGCATCTCACCGGAACAGTTACCTCTTTATTTGGGATTCTTCAAGTTTGTTCACAATATCAGACATCGCGGTAAAGCCCTACTGCACGCTTTACTCGCTTTATTGTTAGCTCCCTGAAATCCATATTGAGCCTACAATTATTCCCAACGGGTTATTTTATTGGTTAATCCAATCCACCTAGACAAAAGGATAGGCCACTCCCCATCTGATTGTGGATGTGCGATAGGTATTTGGCGACTATCCTTGTCATCATCACAAGCGATCTCAGGGAGTAGTAAACCATGTCAGATGTACTGTTGAATTTTTCGAATGGGTTAGCGGATACTGTCGCTGCTGCGGGTAAAAGTGTGGTACGGGTTGAAGCGCGCCGCCGGATGTCCGCTAGCGGTTTTGTTTGGGCCGATGGCGTGATCGTCACGGCACATCATGTCGTTGAACGCGACGATAATCTCACGGTTGGCTTGCCCAATGGCGAAAAGGTATCTGCCACCCTCGCCGGACGCGATCCCTCTAATGACATTGCGGTACTGCGGATTGAGACCACAGGCTTGACTGTCTTCGCGCAAGGCACACCCGATCAACTACGGGTTGGTCATTTGGTGCTGGCAGTTGGTCGCCCCGGCAAGGATATTCTGGCGACACACGGTATCGTCAGTGCGATTGGGCTGGGCGGGCAGGCCGATAACTACCTACAAACCGATGTTGCTATGTATCCCGGCTTCTCTGGTGGCCCACTGGTCGATGTATCTGGTCAACTGCTTGGCCTGAACACCTCCGCTATGCGCGACACGAGCATTGCGATCCCGGTGCAGACACTGCGCCGTGTCGTCGATACGCTGCTATCGCATGGCAAGATCCGTCAAGGCTACCTAGGTGTTGGCGCACAGCCCGTGAAGCTACCTGCCGGATTGCGTGAACAACTAGGTCAGGAGACTGGTTTGCTCATCGCCTCGGTAGAAACCGACAGCCCCGCCGACAAGGGTGGATTGCTGCTTGGGGATACGCTGGTCGGCATGGATGGCAACAAAGTTCGCAACATGGAAGATCTCGCTGGCTTGTTAAGCGGTGAGCATGTCGGCAAGGCCAGCGCGGCCAAGATCGTTCGTGGTGGTCAGGTAATCGAAGTGAATGTCACGGTTGGCGAACGCGCCTAACGTTCGCCCGGAGAAAGATCCTACGATGTCAAATTCACCCGCAACCCTATTGCAGCAACTCAATGCTGATATGGCTTCGGTAGTCGAAGAAGTACGGCGCAGTCTCGTACAGGTGAGTGTCGGGATAGGCAACGGTGCAGGCACGATCTGGCATTCGGATGGCCTGATCGTGACCAATGCACACGTTGTCAGCCATGCAGGATCGCGCCGTAGACGTGGTTATGGTTATGGATACGCAGAGCAGGTTAATAATGCCTTGACCGTAACTCTGCCCGATGGTCGAACCCTGCCTGCCAGAGTGATCGCGCAGGATGACGAACGCGATGTCGCGGCGTTGGCTGTGGACGCGAATAATCTGCCCACTATCCAGATTGGCGACTCACGCGAACTGCGTCCGGGGCAATGGGTCTACGCGGTAGGCCATCCTTGGGGCGTGACAGGCGCAGCCTCAGCGGGGATCGTTGTTGGCAGCGGGTCGGAGTGGCCTGAGATGCCGACAAATGGTCGTGACTGGATCGTGATTAGCCTGAAGGTGCGCCCCGGCAACTCCGGCGGCCCGCTGGTCGATGTACAAGGTCGGCTGTTGGGGATCAATACGCTGATGACCGGACCACAAGTTGGCGCAGCCATCCCGGTTCACACGATTAAGACTTTCCTCAAAGAGACACTAGGCACCTCTACTGCCGATCTGTTAGTCCAGACGCTCTAACATTACAGCGTTTGATCTCACCCCTCAATCCCCTCTCCGAATTCGGAGAGGGGAAGCAAACGCAGTGAGCAGGGGTGAGGTGAATGGCTATTTCACCTTGAACTTGAATACTGTTGCCGCACTATCTGGAGCGGATTTCCCATCCTGAGTTACAAGCACACGTTCGCCCGTATCTTGACGATAAAAACCGATCTGGATAGTGTAGTCGCCGGGTGGTAGATCGGGTGGAACCGCGATCTGCCACTGATCGACTACCTTTTCGCCGGACGACCATGCCCACGTTGGGTAGCGTCCGGCTCCGGGAATTTTATCGGCTAACACAACCGAATTTTGCGGCCCGACAAGATGAATAAACTGCGACCAGTTATTGGTTGTCTGCCCTTTGACTGCCCACAGAAAATCGAGGCGCAACGTTTGCCCTGCCGCGAGTGAGCCATTAATCGCTACCCCTTCCAGATCGGCAAAGCCGGGAAATTCAATCGTGGTATTTTGCCACGTTTCATTAACTGTTGAACGCATATCGCCTGCTGGACTGATCACCTGTGCAATACGTGGCAGATCGAGGGCTGTACCATCCAGCGTGGTCGCTTTCCAGTCGATCAAATTCACCAGCACATCATAGGTTTGGCCCGCTGCTAGTGGCTTGTCCAGCGCAATATCGACAGCATCGCAGAAAATATCGCCCGGTTTCCAGATCCCAAGATCGTAATGCCCCAAGCCAAGCACCGACGTTCGAATGGCTACTACATCCCCCACATCTAGCACCTTGACGGAATACGCGCCGATACGCTTAGTCGGTTGCAAGATTTCCCAGCACAGCGTAATTGTGTGCAGGCTATCTTCGTGAATAAACGGGTTAGACTGCGTATAACCCAACAGTCGCACGGTATGATCAAAGTCAATCGGCGTGCCTTGCAGGGCTGGTAACTGCTGCCGTGTGAGGATTATCGGCGGCGCGTAAGTCGCATAGATTGCCAATGGTGCAATCAATAGTCCGGCGGTCATAGGCAATCCTACAGCATATAATCGCAGGATTTGGGTGTAGCGGCCTCGCAGAAAACAATCCAACAGATACAAGCCACCCGTCAGCAGAATCGCTACCGCTGCATGAGCCGGATACATCAACCGACCATGAATCGCTAGATAGATCGCAAACAATCTGAGCAACCACTGCATCAATCCAGCAAACAGCGCCATCGCGATGATGAGCAAGATAAGCGCCTGTTGGACGGTCAAGGGCGTTAATCGCGGGTGGCGGCGCGAAAACAGAAAGGTTGCGTAGCCTAGTAGCGAGAGTCCAACCAGTCCCGTAAACAGCACATAGACAATCGGATTCATCCATGTGCCGCCGTTGCCTAGTTTGCCCCAATACGACATATAGACCGGGACTAATGCACCGAGAAACTGCGGAATCGTGGGCGGTGGCAAATTAGGATTCTCAAAGGCGCTATGTGTTTCTAACCCAAGCGGTGACTGATAAGTGACAATCCCATAGGCAACCCACGGACCAAACACCACGACAAAAGGCAGCACTACCAGCAGTCCAGTCGCGATCAACTGGCGGAGTGGAAGCCGCCGAGTGCGCCAGTTGATCAGTAGCGCCAGTGCAACACCCGGCAAGATCAGCAGTGCATTGACCTTCGACAAACCCGCCAGTCCTAGCAGCAGCCCGATCAATAGTAAGCGGCGGGAAGTCGCGCCATGCCGCAGTACGACCAACGCTTGCCAGATCGTGAGCGTGGCGAAAGCCACTGCGCTTGCGTCATTCGAGATTACCGCGCTAATATGCAGCATTTGTGGCGTGAACGCAAAGATCGCAGTAGCGACTAATGTCCAACTTTCACGGCGAAAGACTTCACGCGCCGCGCCGTAAGCGCCAATCACCGCCAGCACACCAAAGGCCAGCGATAGCAGCCGCCCCACCCGATCCCCAGTAACAATTTCCGGCGGCGCGAATAATTCTTCGCCAACCCCACCATGAAAGTACACATTGAAGTTATCTGTGCGGTGCCAAGGATCAGGCGGCGTGAACCACAGGTTGCGTGAGTCGCGGAGTTTGTTGAGGATTGCACCGTTGTCCGGCGGCAAGCGCAGGATATTAAACAGAGTCGCGGTTGCCCAGTAGGCAAAGGGCGGTTGGCTGCTTTCCTGATTAGTCCCATCCGCCTCACGAGTTCGGCGGTCAGGCAGGCGATTGTCGGCTCTCAGCCGCGTGATATAGCTGTAGTGGACATCCTCATCGAAGCCTTCCATGATCGGTAAGGTTGCCTGATGCGCCAATGTCCCAACGACGAAAAGAATCAGCAACAGACAAAAATGCTTATGGAGTCGCAAAGTGTGCGATGCGCGACGCAAAGTATCAAAACGCAAAATATCAAGCTAGCGCGGTTGCGCCCTCCTGAGATCTAATTGCAAGACTTTCACTTAGGATTGTTTTGCTCGTACCATTTCCCAAATCCATCCCGAACACCATCAAGGATCAATCGTACTATCTCGGCATTGCGAACTACCCGTTGAGCGCAATCTTGTATAGAAACGGAAGTGGTTCCATTTGCAAGCTCAAGTGGTTGATTGGAATTCTCAGCCTGAACTATCAGTTCAGCATATCCCTTGATAGACGATAATGGCGATGATAGTTCATGAAGTAAGATACCTAGGATATCGGCAGCAGAAACATTATCAAAAGAAAACTCCTCTGTGAAAATTCGGTAGTAATCCAAATCTGCTGGTTCCAAGCCTTTATCCTTGTCTGACATCATTAATCTCTACCCTATATATTCTCTGTACACATTTGCTATTGCAACAAGTATATCAGTTCGATGAATTGAAATTATTTGACCTGAAACTTCAACACCGTCACCGAGCCATCGGCGGCGGCTTTGCCATCCTGAGTCGCCGGGGTGCGTTCGCCTGTATCCTGTCGATAGAAGCCGATTTGGATCGTGTAGTCGCCGGGGGGTAGCGCCGCCGGAATTTCTACTTGCCACTGATCGGCGATCTTCTCGCCCACTGACCACGCCCACGTTGGGTACAGTCCAGCACGCGGTACTTTATCTGCCAGCACGACGGCGGTTTGTGGTCCAACAAGGTGGATAAACTGTGACCAATTATCGGGAGTCTGTCCCATAACCATCCAAAGAAAATCCAGATGCAGCGTTTGCCCCCGCGCAGGTGATCCGCTAATTGATACCCCTTCGAGATCGGCAAGGTGGGGGAAGCTAATGGTCGTACTCGCCCAGTCCACTTTGACCGAATCGCGCATATCCCCCGCTGGACTAACGATCTGCGCGACACGTGGCAAGTCAATCGGTGTGCCATCGGGCGTGGCGGGGTGCCAGTCCACGACCTGTGTCAGCGCATCGAGTACAACGACGATCACCTCGTAAGTCTGACCCGCGTGCAGCGGTTTTGTCAAGATCACGTCTATGTCGTCGCAGAAAATATCGCCCGTTTTCCACAAGCTGCTATTGTAGTGACCCATGCCAAAGACTGAGGTGCGATTGCCGACTTCCGAACCACCGTCAAGAATCTTGACGGCAAAAGCCGCTGGACGAGTCGTGGTATGCAGCACTTCCCAACACAAGGTAATCTCCGGAAGCGTACCGGGACGCACGATTGGCGTGGTCTGGCGGTAGCCAAGCAGCCGAATTGTGTGGTCGAAGTCGATTGGGCTGCCATGTAGCGCGGGTAACTGGTCATGTGTCAGGATGGTTGGTGGGGCGTAGAGGGTATAGATCACCATCGGAGCCATCAAGAGTCCCGCCGCCATCGGCAGCCCCGCGCCGTAGATACGCAAGAATCGGCTGTAGCGACCCTTCAATGCACCATCTAATAGATAGAGTCCCCCGGCAAGGATAATCGAAATAGCGGCATGACCGGGATACATTAATCGTCCGTGAATCTTCGGGGCAATGGCGAATAATTGGATCAGCCATTGGATTTCCCCAGCGATCATTGCCAGCGCTACGAAGCCTATAATGAGCGCTTGCTGCGCAGTATGCTTGCTCATTTGAGAATAGTGGCGCGTGACAATAAATGTCACATAGCCCGCCAGCGAAAGCAGCACCAACAGCGTAAATAGCACATACTCAATCGGGTGCATCCAGTTTTCGCCGCGTGCCAGTTTCGCCCAATACGAGAAATAGACCTGCGCCAGCGCCGGAACAAAGGTTTGCAGCGTGGGCGGCGCAATGCTCGAATTTTCAAAGATGCTGTGCGCTTCAAGTCCCAGCGGTGAATGGAAGTTCACATAACCGTAGACGACCCAAGGACCAAACAACAGCACAAAGGCTGTTCCTGCGATTAGGCAGTTGATCACAAGTTGGTTGATCGACAAGCGACGATTGCGCCAATCCAGCAGTAGCGCTAACCCGACACCGGGGCCGATCAGCAGTGCATTGACTTTTGCCAAGCCTGCCAACGCCAACAGCCCGCCGAACACGATCAGCCGGAATGGAGATGTGCCGAGACGCAGCAGTCGCAACGCTTGCCAGAGCGTGAGCGTCGCGAAGGCTGTACTACCGACATCGTTCGATACACCCGCGCTAATCGCCAACATTTGCGGCGTGAAGGCAAAGATCGCGGTCGCGACCAACGCCCAACTTTCGCGGCGAAAGACTTCACGCGCCGCGCCGTAAGCCCCAATAACTGCGAGTATCCCGAAGCATAGTGAAACTAACCGCGCCGTGCGAACCCCGGCGACGATTTCAGGATGTCCCAGCAATTCCTCGTTTGGGCCGTGATAGTAGGCGTTGAGGTTATCGCGATGTCGCCAAGGATCGGGCGGGGTCGCCCAGATATTGCGTGCATCCAGCAGCGCCCCATATGAATCAAGATCGCTCAGTGGCACATTCAGCAAGTTGGAAACCATCGCGTTGACCCAATAGGTTAGCGGGGGTTGGCTACTTTCCTGACCAAGTTTATTGCTTGGCACCAGAGTTCGATCCGGCAAGCTGCTGTGCGTTCGCAGCCATGTGGTGTAATTGTAATGTAGCGATTCATCGAAGGCTTCCATAACGGGCAGGGTTGCCTGATGCGCCAATCCGCCACAGATAAATAGAACGAGCAGTACAATGAAACGGCGATGAAAACGCAGCGTATCAACGACGCTGCGTCGTGCTTTTTCTAAACGCGGCACAAGTGCTCCCGATTAGTGGTTGCAGATAAAACGAAATGATATTTTGAAGGCGTGATGAGTGTACCAGAATCTTTCTAAAAAGCAGGATGCCGCAAGAAATTATCTAACAATTTGTAAATTTTTTGGTCCGCGTTGAGGACATTTTGAGCATCAGTGGACTATTCTTTGAGAAAAGGTAATGGGAATTTTCATAAAGCAAAGAAGCAGCTATGCCAAGAAATAACAACCGCTTTACTGAAAAAGAAGATCGTCAGGCCGAGTATATTAAGGAAAGCGAAGAAGATCGCGGCAGATCCGAAGAGGATGCCGAGCGTATTGCTCATGCTACGGTCAACAAGCAAAGGAATAAAAAGAAAGACAATAAGAAAGTAGCGTTAGTCGCCGGGGACTTCGATAGGCACGGGGGTGCGGCGTCGGAATAACAATTGTGGCAGTTCACGCATTTCTTGCATCCGCAGCAAGATCGCCGTGCCGAGATAGGCGACGGTTCCAAGTGCGAGTTGTATGCCCACCACTATCAACCCACCGATCCGGCCTGAACCAAAAGGCAGCCCTTTGAGTGCTAGACCAGATAGCACAATCACTGCGCCCATGACTACCGATGCCGCCAACGCCTTAATCGTGGTAGTGAGCAGCGCCCGTCCCTCGATCCCGTGCCAGCGTCGTTGCAGTACAACGATCAGCAACAGCAGTTCGACCCCAACTGCTAGACTGTTTGCTAGTGCCAAGCCTGCTACATTGAATCTTCCAATGAGTAGCAGCGCTAAGCCAAAGTTCACGCCTGCCGTGATCAATGAAATCCACAGCGGCGTAATGGTATCTTTATCGGCGTAGAAGCTGCGGGCGACGATCTCCACACAACTTTGCGTGACAATCCCTAACGCAAAAAACTGCACTACCCGAAACACACGATCTGCGCTTTCGGCATCGAATGCGCCACCTTCTAGCACACTCACCAACGGACGACCCGCCAACACCATCGCGATTGCTGAGGGAATCGAGGCGACCAGAATAAAACGCAGCGCCCCACTCATCGCGGAACGTTTGCCACTCAGATCGCCCGTAGCACTCAACATCGCTAGCGTGGGGAAGATGACAATACCCATCGCTGTGCCGATAAGCGTTTCGGGTAATTGCATGAGAGTCCAGCCCCGGTTGTAGGCCGACACCGACCCCTCCCCAATCTCCGAAGCAAGGCGAATTGCCAATAGCACATTGGCGTTCACCAGAAACAGTGCAATGGCACGCGGGATCATCAATACGATCACTTCGCGCAATTCGGGGTCGCGCCAATTGAGCGTAGGTCGCCAGCGGGCATGTATCCTAAGCAGGCCGGGAATCTGAATACCCAAGTGCAACCCTGCGCCAATCACCGCCCCAATCGCGATCCCGTAGATTCCAAAGAAGCGTGCTAGAAACAGCGAGCCAATTAGGTTGCCCACGTCGTACATAATCGGCGCAAGAGTCGGCAGCAAAAAGCGCTGATGGGTTTGCAGAATGCCCATACTCAGGCCACTAATCGAAAACAGCAGCAAACTCAGCAGCAAGATCCGCATCAGGTTTGCCGTTTGCATCACTAGATCAGGATGAAATACCGTTTGGATAAAACGTAAGCCAAAAGGGTGAGTCAGGTCGGCGTACAGATTGACGAACCCCGGCGCAACCAGATTCGCCACTAGCCACGGCGCAGCAAAAAACACGACGATACTAATCGCCAGCACAGCGAGAAAGATCGAGTTCAGCGTATTCGAGGCGAGTTTCCATGCCCCATCACGATTATCGTGGGCTAGCAGCTCGCCAAAGATCGGGATAAAGGCGTAGGCCAACGCGCCACCCGCTAACAGGTTAAACAACTGCTCCGGGATTTGATTGGCGACGGTAAACGTATCCCACGCCAGCGTAATACCGAAGCGATCCAATGCCACCTTCTTTTCCACGAGGCTAACCAGCTTCGCCAGCGCCAACAGCGAGATAACCAGTGCCGCCGAACGTGCAATACTCCTAGAACTGGGGTGTGTCGGCGCAACCGTATCCTGTTCCGCTTGTGAAACGGGTTGCACTGGTTGGGCATTTGGGCCATATTGGGCGCGTTGGACGTGTTTAGCCATCGGGCTGAGCGATCCCTTTACTGCCCTGCTTGGGCGACGACGGGCGGCGCAAATTTGCCTGACTCTAACTGTGCCAACATATCCGATGCAGGCAAGAAGTTGGGGTTAAATTTCAGCACCTTTTTGAAATCGTCGGTAGCTTTGCCGGTTTGGCCTTGAGCAGCGTAGGCCATGCCCTGCCAGTAGAAAGTTTCTTCGACATAGGGAGTTGTGGCAAGTGCCGTCTGAGCCAAGGCTAGCACCTGCGTATAGTTACCCGTGTTGTAATAGGCTTCGTAGGGCGTGAACTGATACCACAGCATTCGGAACGGCAATCCTGTCGTCGAGTTTACTGCCTGATCGAAGGCAATGGACGCTTCTTTATATTTTTGCAGCAGGGTAAAGCTGCTGCCCAGATTGAACCACGCATAAGGATTATTGGGTTGCGCCGAGGCTTCGGTACGGGCGACACTCACCGCCCGCGTATAGTTGTACTGCAAGTCGGCATCCGGGCCGAGAATTGAGGCAAGTTCAGCTTCACGATCTGACGTATACACCACGATATAGGCACGGTTAAAGCTCTGCCAGCGACTATCGAGGTTATTGTATTCTTCATGAAAACCCTGATGATCCTTGCCATCGCCTAGCCACGTATCCAGACCGTAGAGCAAGCCCTGATTATCATCATAGCCGATGACCGTCAGATAGTGTCCCATCCAGCCTTCGCCAGCCACATCGTAGCCCGTTTCCATGATCACGGCGAACTTATCGGCAACCAAACGCTTGACCAGATTCAAGTCACCTGCCACGCGCCACAACGCTTTGACATTGGTTTGACTGTTGACATACTCAACCATCTGCCACGGACTAACGTTCTTATCCTCGCGGTTGGGCTTGAGATAGTTGGCGATTTCATCCTGTTTGCCCTGCCAACCATAATACTTGAGCGCTTGGGTTAAATTGGCAGGGCCGCAGTTATTCCAGCCCTGCGGAACCCACTCGAAGCTAGAATTGTGAAACGAAATTGGCGCAGGAATAACTGTTGCGGGAGGTAACGCTGTGGCAGGTGGATTGTCCGGCGGCGGAGTCGGACTGAGCGCAGCCACATTAAGGACGGGCGTATTGGTTGCCGCTATCGCATTATCAGTTGCTAGAACCGGAGTATTCGTTATTGGCAGCGGTGTACTGCTTGCCGCGACAGGCGTAATCGGCGTACTGGTCGAAAGTGCCGAAGTCGGCAGTGGTACATTGGCATCGTTGCCGCCCGCTGACAGCCCACCATTGCTGCGACTGCCTGTCGGCACAGGAGTCGAGTTACCACTCGTAGGTGTTGCCAACAGCGCTAACGCATTGGCATTCGTGGCACCAATAGTTGGTAGATAGGTAAATGGAACTGTCGCTTTGAAGGCCGCTAGTGCGGGGATACGCCGTAAGAATTTGTCCTGATATTCTGGCGAGAGGCTTCGGAAAGCAATAGGGGTCAGGATCAGAACTAGCATAATGGCCCCTGTACACACAAACGTGCTAAGTCCGACGCACCCTAGCCCCAGCTTAACCATATTGATCCGACGGTTATCTGGGCTAGCAGGTGGCGGCGGTGGTGGTGTGTTCATTGGCAAAAGATCTCCCTGACTCGTGTTTTATACCCTAGCGATTTAGGCCGCAGATTCTTACGCTGCCATTACGGGCAAGCAATATTAGCCTAAATTCGATAGGTTGGGCAACAGTATATCGGAATTGCCAGCGTGCGCCGAATAGCGTAGGGAGAAAGCAGGGTAGAGGCTTCTACACAAGATGCTGGATTTATATACCTCAGCTTTCGCCAATCATCGTACTACTTTGGGCAGTCTGTTAGGTAACATGAAACTCATCTAACTTAAAGCTTACATCTTGAACTAACAGAAGGTCATAGCTTCCAGTGCTTTTTAGTTTGTCAAAAATTAAACGGGCGTATTCATTCACATTATCCCTATGTTTTTCCCAATCTCGAATCCCAAATGCACCAATTTCAATTTGATAGTCATAGAATTCAAAATTTAGTCCATCGGAATCATTGATTAAATCATGTATTCCTATTTGAAACCATCTGTTTTTAGGGTCAGTATAGCTATAGAAAATGTACTCTTCGTTTAATACCGTTAAATGTACTTCCAGTAGCATTTCAATTTCTCTCGCAAAATCTTCTTTGGAGTGGTTTGTACGCACAAAAATATTCAGGTTTTGTGGCACAATTCATCTCCTTTCTATGGTACCTACCGCGCGTTGAAGTTCACCCAGCCCAGCAAGCAGAGCTGACCGCTGAGTCAGTTAGCTGCCAGACCAGAGTCTAACTGTATTGTCCAACCCCGCCGAAACGAGTTTGCTGCCATCGGGACTCCAGAGCGCCATCTTCGATGGATTTTCGTGTTCCTTGAGTGTCGCCAGCAATGCGCCTGTTTGGGCATCCCATATCTGGACTGTCTTATCGTCTGTGCCACCCAGATTGATAAACCCTGCGCTGCTTGCCAGCCGATGTCCGTCAGGACTCCATGCAGCGTAACTTACGCCGCTAGATAGGCTAGCATTGATCGTCAAGATTGGCACGGCCTTACCATTGCTGAGATCCCACGTTTTGATCGTGCCGTCGTGGCTGGTGCTTGCCAACCGACTCGAATCACGGCTCCAAGTGAGCGAGGCGACGTATTCGGAATGAGCCGTATAGCTGCCCAAGTCTGCTCCACTAGCAGCATCCCACAACTGGATACTGTTATCTTTGCCACCACTGGCGATGATCTTGCCATTCGGACTCCACGCGACAGGTACCCAAAATGCGCCTTGAACCGACAAAGTGTTCAACACTTTTTGAGTCGCTACGTCCCAGATCACCACCGTGCCATCGGTCTGACCGCTAACAAGCTTCGTGCCATCTGGACTCCAATCCACCAATTGCGGTTTGACATCAGCCGAGGCGGTTGTAAAGGTTGCCAGCGCCTCCCCTTTATCTGTGCTCCACAGGCGAATAGTGCCGTCGTCGCTGCCCGTTGCCAACTTACTGCCATCGGGACTCCACACGACTGAGTAGATCGGTTGGGTATGACCGTGCAGGCTGAAGATCTCTTTACCAGTGGTAACATCCCAGATCCGAACAGTCTTGTCTTCACCAGCGCTGGCGACTTTGCCGCCATCAGGACTCCAGCCGACAGCTTCTACCCAATCTGTATGACCCTGTAGGGTGCGTAAGTAGCCATAGGCAGGTTTTGGGGCAAAAATAACGATCCCTGCACCAATGAGCACGATTAGAATGCCGACAACCGCCGCGATTAACCAAAGGCGCTGGCGTTGGGTGCGGTGCGGCTTGGCAGCAGCGTCGGCGCTTTGACTAGTCGAAGCCAATGGATCGCCGGTTGCGGTGGCAGCTTGATTGGATAGATTAACCGTTCCAGTTTGAGGCGGCGGTACCATTTCGCCTATCACAGTCGGTTCGACATCGCTGACAGGGCGAGTCGATGAAGCGCTAGAAGCCGCCGTTGATGTGCCAGCAATCGCCGCGTTAAACGCTTGCGCCATCTCGACTGCGGAACCAAAACGATCCTCTGGGCGTTTTGCCATCGCTTTGGCAATCACATCATCAATCTCTTTCGGTAGCGAAGGATT
>JBDTVG010000267.1:0-6057 GCA_040007395.1 Chloroflexota bacterium | reverse complement strand
GTCCTTTTATAGTACCCTTTTCTTGCTCATTTCTTTTGCGCTCCCCTACTAGTGTAGACTCAAAAAGTCGAGTGCGAGAAAGGGTTTAAGATGAATCACTCCGAACATCAACACAATACCTCTCAAGACTAAAATGACGTACAAATACCCGTGATCGGAGCTGACGCTGAGCATCAAAATCAAAATAATAAGCAGATCGTTGATGTGATGGATCATTCCAGCCACGCTGATCCTACCGACCACACTAAACATGATACGCATAGTGAACACATTTCGCACGCTGCCCACGCCGATCACAGCGGGCCACGTTTGCTCGAAATGGTAAAGGTGACTCTGCCCGATAACTTTATCCAGTTTGCCCAACAAGCGGATGGTAAGGGTCAAGCAGTTGTGTATTTGCTTCAGGATAGCCAACCTATCGCGGCCTTTGCACTAGCAGATGTTGTGCGGTAGGAAAGCAAAGCCGCGGTTCAACGTTTACATGAATTAGGCATTCAAGTCGCGATGCTAACAGGGGACAGCCAAGCCGTTGCAGACAGCGTCGCCAGTGAACTTGGCATCGATACCGTGTTTGCCGAAGTATTGCCCGAACACAAGGAACAGAAAATTGCTGAACTCCAGCGGCATGGCAAAAAAGTCGCCATGGTCGGTGATGGGGTGAACGACGCGCCCGCCTTTAACATATGCTGACATTGGTATTGCCATCGGCAGCGGCACCGATGTGGCTATCGAATCGGCGGGGATTATCCTTGTGCAAAGCAACCCATTGGACGTAGTGAAAATCTTCGAGTTGAGTCGGGCGACCTATCGTAAGATGATCCAGAACTTGATCTGGGCAACAGGCTATAATGTCGTGGCCTTACCGCTTGCCGCTGTTGTACTCGCCCCGTTTGGGATTTTGCTCTCGCCCGCCGTTGGTGCGCTATTGATGTCGATTAGTACGATTGTGGTTGCCATCAATGCACAACTGCTGCGTAGCTTAAAGCTGACAAGTGCCACAACTCCTTAGTACGATTTCAGGAAATGCCACTTTCTTGTGGTACTGCGCGGAGCGTGAATTGAAAGGTTGCGCCTTTGCCTTCCTCGCTGTCAACACTAATCTCTCCGCCGTGCGCTTCAATACACATTCGGCAAAACGTCAAACCTAACCCAAAGCCTTGCCGTTCATTGCCATGACCCTGTACCTGCCCAAACTTGTCGAAGATATGCTTCTGCTGAGCTTTGGCGATCCCTGATCCGTTGTCTGTAATCGCGATAATTACGGACTGTGCATCGGGACTCCGCTTAGCGGTGATAGTGATCAGCCCGTCCGTTGAGGTGAACTTGAAGGCATTGCTGACCAAGTTAGTCAACACACGCACCACCATTCCCGGATCACCGTACACCTGCAATTGTGGAGAGATCTCTGTCGTCAGGTGTTTTTTCTTAAGTTCAGCTATCCCGACAAAACTCTCCGTGACCCGTTCGATAATTTCACTCACTACAATGGGCTGGAGTTCCAATTTAAACTCGCCTGTTTCCATGCGGCTGACTTCCAGCAAATCCCTAATCAAGCCTAGCGCTTGCAATGTACTCTCTTTGGCATTCTGGGCGTACCTTGCCACATTTTCGGGTTTGCCCCTCGTCATAGTCATATCGATAAGATCCAGAGAGCCAAGTACAACCGTCAGGGGAGTATTGATGTCGTGGATAATCATATCGGTGAGGGTGTGGGTTAACGCTTGGGTACGCTCCAATTCGGCATTACGAAGTTCCAACTTGTTAATTAGATGATCAACAGTATGGCCTAGCTGGTTCAACTGCCGGAAATAATCGCGTTCAATTACATCAATATCGGGATCAACGACACCCACACTGCGCGATAACCATTTATCTGCCTTCAAAATAATATCGGGGTCAAACGTCCAGATGCCGCGATAATGACGTTCGTCTGCCTGAACATCTCCCTCGCTTAAATACTGGGCAGTCAGCACACTAAAATATTCATGCGAATCAGCAATCACGAACCATTCTTGTGCTAGAGAATCTGTGGATGCAAGGGGTACGTAGGTGACGTTAGGGATCGGTGGTGGCTCTATATCCTGAACGCCGAAGATCCAGACACTTTCAGCAACACTTGCTAACTGCTTGTAACGTTCAACCTGTGGCATAAAGAAGCTCATCTGCTGAAAGCCTGCAAAGATGCACGCCTTGATACTGCCGTTAATCACGGCATCTTCAATGGCATGACTGATCACAAGGAGACTGCGTGGAGTGTGAGAATATACGCGGAGGCCGTCCAGTTCGTTAACAAACTCGAATAAGGATGACGCAGGGTCGCGGAACGTTTCCATAGAGTATTCCTTTGTTCATTTTCATCTTTAAGGATAGCCTAATAAGTTTGTAGCGATAGCCAAACTGTAATCTTGACTGCCACTTTAACTTTGCAGATACTTATGATCAGGGGCTGATCTGCCCTACTTTTTAATAAAGTGGAAGCGGTACCCTAAAAATTGAGAACCGCTTGATTTGAGGAGGTTCCTTTGAAAAACATCTCCAATATGCCAAATAGTCTAGTCCTACGGACAGATTATTCGGATGAATCAGCATGGCAGGCGATCTGTGCATCTATTGAGCAACCAGCGAAAGAATTCAAAGCCCACATAAATTTTGTCAGCAATCCAGAGTACGCTGGGATTACCACAGAGCAGGTTATCTCGCTGATTCCTCAAGGCTGGAACCACACGTTTATCTTCATCGTAGATCGCACTACCATGTCCGATCCCGAACATCCAATTTTGGTAATGGACTTGTACACAGAGCTAGGTCGCATGTTTCGCGTTATTCCATCCGAGATAGGGAATATTGAGAACAATCTCTCGCTTGCGAATATGGATTTTGAGGATTTCGCGGATACCACAGATCAAGAAGGTATCTTTCGCGGTTTTCGAAGATATTGATTTTTAGCGTTGATGTAGCTGTCTATGATAAGTCTCGCTTTATGTTGACATCGGCAATTCACGCCAATTCTGTTATCAGTTATAATAGAGATGGCTATTCAGTAATTGGGTAGCCTGTCAGTATCGGAAAATGTAGTAGACGTATCAAAAACCTTATGCCCAAGACAACACTAACCCCTCAACTCCTTGCCGACTTCGCGGCGACTTCCCCAGAGGGGTTTTATCACCAATCCGAAGTAAGCAGATATACCACCGACCCAGAAATGCTAACCACTATTGTTGAGGCAGCAGTGACAGCGGGTCTTGTGGGGCACGAAGGCGAGTATTTTTTCGACAATAGCCGTCTCACTGCCGAACAAGTCCGCGAACGCAGTGCCCTATTCCGAGGAACTCTAGCGCCGCTACGGAGTGACGGCACGCCATCGTCGCGACCCATCACGGAGCGACTCAAAGGCCGCGAGGAGCGCCTCCGCCAGCTTAAAGATCCGGTATTCACACGGTTGATCCATGCCTTTGATACAACAGCAGGCTATCTGACCCGTGCGGAACTATGTACACAATCTGGCGACGAGGGCGCATTAGCCACAGTGCTGGATTTGGGCTTGCTCAAGGCCAGCGACGATCTAGTCTTCGACCCCCTGCGGATCACACGCGGCAGCATCAAGGCCATGCGGCAAAAGCAGATCATCGCCCCGGTGCGTCAACAACTGACTGCGCTGCTGGAATCGATGCCGGGACAAACAGCGCCACGTGTAGATCTGGTGGAACGTTTCGGCGCAAACACCTTACAAATGGTCATGGAGAGTGGCGGCTTCAGCTTTTTTAATGTGCCAACCGCACGCGGTGACTCAGGCTGGGTGCGGCTCAAAAGCAGCGATGCCGAAGCCGCCCGTCAGATCGCGTTGGCGGCGGTTCAGCCCAAAGACGAAGACTGGGAAGCCCTAATGCCACAGGCAGGTAATATACTGCGACAGGGCGCACATTCTGGTCAGGATGTTCGCGAAAAGGTATTGGCGCGTTCGTACACGATTGCTCAGGTCGCCACACGAATCGGGGTACGCAAAGATTCTATACAAAGTGCCATCGAAGATAATCTGCTGACGACCTTTATCGACCCCGACGGCGTGCCGCGTATCCCCGCCGGACAGATTGAGGCGCTGCTAGCCGATCCAGATCGCACAGATGCCCTCAAGGGGCTGGAAGTGATCACGGTGCGCGAACTGGCAATCGCGCTAAACGAGTCGCCGCGCAGTGTCGAGCAGAAAATGCGAAAGGCGCACATCGGCAGCTACCGCAAAGTGCGCTGGCGGCAGATTGCTGGACTATGGAATTTACCCGACGATCTCAGTGATTTTCGCGCCCTATACACGGCTCAAAAGAATAGCTGGCTGCAAACTCGCGACGAAGAAAAGGCCAACGAACGGCTCAAACGCGATGAACAGCGCCGTATTGAACGCGCCCGTCGCGAGGAAGAACGTCGCCAGCGCGAACTGATACGCGAACGACTGCTGGCGGCTTTTCCCACATGGCAGCACGCAGGCCGTATCGATCAACAGATCATTTTGCATGTCGGGCCGCCGAACAGCGGTAAGACGCACGCTGCCTTAGAAGCACTGTCTATCGCCAACGATGGCTGGTATCTCGCGCCGCTGCGCTTGCTAGCCTTCGAAATCTTTGATCGGCTGAACCAGCGCGGCATTCGCTGTAACCTGCTGACAGGCGAGGAATATATTCCCGTCACTGGCGCAAGGATCACAGCGGCAACGATTGAGATGTTCGACCCAACCCACAGCGGCGATTGTGTCGTGCTAGACGAAGCCCAAATGCTAGCTGATCCGGATCGTGGTTGGGCGTGGACTCGTGCATTGATGGAAGCACAAGCGCCCGATATTCATGTAATCGGCCCTGCCAGCGCCCGCAGCCTGATCGAAGGCTTGGCGGCAGCGGCGGCGATCCCCGTGCAGATGGTTGAGCATACTCGGTTGGCTCCATTGGAGATCGCCAGCGAGCCATGGCCTCTCGAACGGCTGCCAGATCGCACAATTCTTGTAGCATTTTCACGTCGTATCGTGTTGAGCCTGAAAACGGAACTGGAAATGCTCAAGCGTAAGGTGTCGGTAGTCTATGGCAATCTTCCGCCAGAAGTCCGCCGCCGTCAGGCGGATCGCTTTGCCGATGCCCAAACAGAGATCTGTGTAGCGACGGATGCAGTCGGCATGGGGCTAAACCTGCCTGCCGATTATGTGTGCTTCTTCGAGACAGAGAAGTTTGACGGAAAAATGATGCGTTCGCTCACGCCCTCCGAAGTTCATCAGATCGGCGGGCGGGCGGGGCGCTATGGTTTGTCCACCGTTGGGCAGATCGGGGCGACGACGCGGCGCAATCTCAAGACGTTACAACGTCTGTACAGTATCGCCCCAGCGGAACTGACCCACGCCCGTGTCGCGCCCGAAGTCGATGATCTTGCACTGATCCCCGGTACGCTGGCGCATCGCTTTGCCCAATGGAGCGAATTGCAATCGATCCCGGAGTCGTTGCGTGGTGTGATCAAACCGGCCGATATTGACGAGCGAATCGCATTGGCACGGATGCTGACTGAGCGTGAAGTCGATCAGTTGGGGTTGGAAGCGGCGGTCAAACTCGTGAACGCGCCCACTCGCGAAAGCAGCCGTGACTACTGGCGGACGTGTTCGCTGGCAATTCTGGCGGGCAAACCGATGGCTTATCCGCCCGAAGCACCATACACAATCGAGAACAACCACCAGCTAGACGAAACCGAACGCTCGATTGCCTGCGCCGATATTTACCTGTGGCTCTCGCGCCGCGTGGAATTTGGTGCTTACGCCCCAGATGAAGCCCGTGTGCGTGAGATGCGTACCGAGTGGTCAATGAGCATCGATGCGGCACTGCTGCGTCGGCTGGATACGCTGGCTCGCTGTGTCAACTGTCGCAAGCCGCTGCCACTCGGTCATCGTTACAGCCTGTGCGATGAGTGCTACAACCAGCGCACGAGCTATTGGTACTAAGAAATAAAAGCCCAGCCGTTACAAAAACGCACAATTAGGGTGCGAGCAAAGGTTGACAGGGAAGTAGTAGACAAAAAGCCCCAAGGGTGGTA
>JBDTVG010000266.1:0-7795 GCA_040007395.1 Chloroflexota bacterium | reverse complement strand
TCCTGCCTTTTCACTCCCATTCCTCTCGCTCACCTGTTCAGTATTGGCTGGCTAGATTAACTTATTCTATCGCACTATATGATAGAGTGAGTTGTATTAATTAGTAATATACTTTTTTATTAGTTATCCTATAGAGATACAGGCCTGCACGTCTACTTACTGCTGCCGAGGCGATGGAAGCGTTCTTGGCACTTCTCTACGCAGGGCGATCTCTTCAGCGCAAAATTTGGGAAAAACGAGAACGCAACGCAGAGATTTATCGTCGTTATGAGGCTGGAGAAGATTCGGTGGTTCTGGGGCGTGCCTTTGGCCTCGGAGATCGGCGGATACGCGATATTATCGAACATGAACGTAAACGTAATAACAAATGAGCCAGCTCCTTGAGGCGCTTAGCCTAGAAGTCTTTGTGGAATCCGGCGCCATGCGGAAACTACAGCTCAGCGTACGTGCCTATCATCGGGTATTGAAAGTGAGTCGCACGATTGCAGACTTAGCTGCCAGCGACGTAATTCGAACGGAACATGTTGCCGAAGCAGTGCAATATAGGTCGCGAACTTTGTTCAACTGACAAAACCATCCGTCGGGGACTCAGAGGGCTACGGAGCCATACCACATCCATGTGTTTCTTGTGCTGCTTTATGGCACTATGCCGCTGTACCGCCATCTACCTCGCCCGTCACCAGTGCCACGCCGCCCAAAATTGACCGTAACAAAGAAATATACCAGCGCTAGCTCGCAGGCGAAAGTACTTCCGAACTGGCGCGGGATTACCGTATCAGTGAGCAACGGGTGTTCGTCATCATCCGCAGGTTTAAACGTCAGGGGTAGTAGTAAACTTTTCAATATGAATGAGCAAGTAGTGGAGGGTGAGATTGCTCAGTCGTCAGAATATTTACGCCCAGATCAACCGATTCAGATGCCCCTTCCAATAAACCTGTGTGAGACAGTGCTGCCGCCGTGATGTTATTCTTCCGCGAAATGGAATGCGAATGGGCTGCCCTTGCGCCAATAGACTGGAATACGTTCCAATGACGCATCGACTTGATATTGCTGACCGCCGGCATATTCCTGCCCGGTCCAAGCCTCCACCCATTCGGCATTCGCCGGGAGGTACACAGATCGTGATACTGCCCCCTGTTCGGTCACTGGCGCAACCAGCAGATCAGGGCCAAGCATGAATTCGTCGGCCAGCGTTACTGCTGATGCGTCGGTGGGAAAATCGTAATAAAGTGGGCGCATCGGCGGGATACCATGCTGATGCGCTGCTGTGTTCAAGGTCTGTAAGTAGGGCTTCAGCTTTTCCCGTAGAAGGAGCAACCGGCGAATAATCTCATAGGCTTTTTTGCCGAACGACCAAACCTCATTGTCTGCACCGCTCAATTGTGCGCCATACAGATCATTCAGCGGCAGCCGTACCCCATGCAGGCGAAACAACGGACAAAATACACCGTACTGAAACCAGCGCACAATCAACTCTTTGAAGTAGTCGGTGCGAATATCTCCTTCCAAAAAGCCGCCAATGTCGGTCGTCCACCACGGGATGCCGCTCATGGCGATGTTCAGCCCGGCGGGAATCTGGGCGCGCAGCGTCTCGAAACGCGAACGGACATCGCCCGACCAGACAGCCGCACCATAGCGCTGCGATCCGGCCCATGCCGAGCGTGAGAGCATCACAATCTCATTTTGTCCGGCAGCACGCATTCCGTCATAGAAACCTTGTTGGTGCAGCAGCGGATAGATATTCGTGACAGCCAGCCCACTGCCCAGACTATATCGGATGTTTTCGGCGTGAATTGGCATCAGTTCTGGTTCGTCGGCATCCAGCCAGAACACACGCACGCCATAATCCAGATAGTTCTTTTTGACCCGTTCCCAGACAAAGGCGCGCGCTTCGGGATTTGTCGCGTCGTAATAGGCGACCATCGAAATGCCTTCCGGGGTCGTATCGGCAATGGATAAATGCGCCCGGACACCATGAATCGTTTGCGCTAGCAGACCGCGCTCGGTCATTTCTTTATAAACCGGGTTCGTTGGGTTGACCGTCGGCCAGATCGACACCATCAACTCAACGCCCAGCGTTTTTAGCTCGTTAACCAGCCCTGCCGGATCAGGCCAATCGCGGGGGTCCATAGCCCAATCGCCCATCATGTGCCAGTGGAAGTAGTCCGACACGATCACAGACAAGGGCAGTCCGCGCCGTTTATATTCGCGTACCACGCCAAGCATTTCTTCCTGAGTGCGATAGCGCAGCTTGCACTGCCAGAAGCCCAACGCGAAGTCAGGCAATAGCGGTGGATGGCCCGTCGCATCAATGTACTTCGACAAAATCTCGGTAGGGGTATCGCCTGCCACGATCCAGAAATCCAAACCGCTGGTCGCTTCCATCACCCAGCGTGTGACACTCATACCAAGTTCTACACGCCCCACACCGGGGTTGTTCCACAAAAAGCCATAGCCCAATGTGGAAATGTAAAAAGGGATGCATACTTCTGTGTTGCGCTGTTCGAGGTCAATCACACTGCCCTTATTGTCAAGTAAGCCATGTTGATGCTGCCCCAAGCCATAGATATGTTCCTGTGGAAGCGCTCGGAACGTGACCTCGATTTTCGATAAATCGCTGGTATGAGGGCGATACCAGCGTGCGGGCGGTTTGTTGAAGATCGGTTCTGGCTCTTCCAGCAGCGCTGCACCTGTATGTGCCTGAAAGAAATGGAGGGTGCCGTCCGACCAGATTTCAGCGCGCAGCTTGCCATTGATCAACGTACCCTTCGCGCCATCGATTGTGGCCTGTGTGCCAGAGTCGAGCTGAGCATCGAGCAAAGCACCCGGAATATCCGGGAAATCACGTAAGTTGGTGGCACGGACGCGCACAGCATCTGGTCCCCAGGGTTCGATTTTGAGAATTTCGCCGTTGAGGCGCCAATGCAAGGTGCGCCCATCGGGTGATAGTTGCAGCGACATGAAAGATTCCTTATGACCAGTGGTGTGATACTGTGCATCTAGCAGTGTTTACAGCTTCTCACGCCACCGAAACGTTGTATTGGGGCGAATTATTGGAATTTCTTCACCCAGAAACAGTGTTATAGTGCCAAGTTTTAATCGCACCAGCGGTTTATAAGTTGCGATACCAATGTAAGGAACTAGAGTCGGCACCTCGACTAAGCGCGCTGCTTCCGAGGGCCTGTGCTCTGTGACAGGGTAAACTCGGCAGACAAGAGAACTTGCTGCGGCTTAAACGCCGAGTCTTCCAACTTCTGGATCAAGAACTCGGCACCCAACCGCCCCATCTCTATGGCAGGCACCGATACGGTCGTGACTTTAGGCGTATACTTCTCCGCCAACCGTCGGGAGATCGTCGCAATGATCGATATGTCGTCTGGAACTGTTAAATTCCGTTCCCGGATCGCTTTGCTCGCGCCGTTGAAGATCAATTCGTTAACGACGATAACCGCAGTCAGTTCCGGCTGCTGGTCCAAAAGCGTCTGCATCGCGGCATAGCCGCTTTGGATCGTTGGCTCACAGGCGAGGATAGTACCTTGGATGCCGAGCTGCGCGACTGTGTCTCGAAAACCACGCACCGATTCAAAGAGATAGTTATGCGGCAGATAATCGAGATCGACGATGCCCGGTAGAAACCCGATCGTGTGATGGCCTAGCTCAACAAGGTGTGTCACTGCTGAACGATAAGCCGTAAAAAAATCCATATCGACAAAGCTCACATCGGTGTTATCGTCGCCGTGTCCGATCAGGCTGAACGGATAGCCACAGCGTTTCATCAAGTCAACACGCGGATCTTGGCGATGTACTTCCATTAGAATGACACCATCGACCAATCCCTGATTGATAAACCGCATCAGTTCCGGCTCACCAATGGGATGCAGCACAAGCAGCAGTTCATAGCCATGTTGGTACGTAACGTCTGTAATGCTGGTAATGTATTCCATGGGCAAATCTTCCATCGAACTCATGAACAGCGCTGGGTACAGCAGAGCAATAATACGCGTGCGCTTTTGGATCATCGCGCTGGCGAGCAGATTAGGGTGGTAATTGAGTTCCTCAACGGCACGTAAAATACGCTCGCGTGTTTCTTTGGCAACGGGTCGTGTCCCGCTGAGTGCATAAGAAACAGTGCTGATTGCGACGCCCGCTTGTTTTGCCACATCTTTTATGGTTGCCACTGAGTAGTATCCTTTTCAGGGCTTGCCTGTAAACCCTGTATGCTCCGGGATTATAGCGGATAGCAGGCCAAAGCGTCTACTCTTTGACTGCACCCGATGTGATCCCGGAGCGATATAGCGCTGGGCAAACGCCAATAATACAATGGCTGGACAAGCTGCAATCGTGGCTGTCGCCATAACTGCGTTCCAATTTGTTGAGTAAGCGCCAATAAAGTGATAGATACCAACCGTGATCGGTGTCAAATGCGGGCTGTTAGTCAGAATCAACGCGAACAGGAAGTCCCCCCAGCCGAACAGAAAGGAAAACAGCGCCGCCGTGATCAGCGCCGTTCGGCTGATCGGTACCACAATCTTCCAAAAAATCGTCCACTGTCCGGCACCATCGACCAAGGCGGCTTCCGAGAGTTCGCGGGGGATGCTCAGCATGAATGCACGCATGATAATAATCGCAAATGGCACTGCCGCAGTCGAATCAGCCAGAATCACGGCCCAATAGGTATTGTTCATCGCCAAGCGGCTGAACATCGCGTACAGCGAACTGGCGACGACAATGTTCGGCGCCATCTGCGCCAAGATCAGAGCGATCAGGACGATCAGGCCTAGTCGGGAGCGCATCCGGGATAGGGAAAACGCTGCCGGGGTCGCAATGAGCATGGTTACAACGATTGTCCCCAGCCCATAGGATATGCTCGTGCGGATTTATTCGCCCGACGAAGCAAACGCGCTCAGGTAACCATCGAGCGTCACTTGCGGCGGAACAAGCGGCGGTGGATAGCGCAGAATGTCCGTTTGCTGCATGAACGAGAAGTTCAGAATCATGTAGAACGGAAATAAAAAGAGCGCCGTCAAGGCAATTCCCAGCAACGTTAAACTGAGCTTCCGCAGGTGGCGGATAGTACGGGTCCGTTGCGGAAGCTTGGGTGTGTTAAGAGGTATTGCCAGTGTACTCATCGTTCCTCACGTGCGGCGTACCGCAAATAGAGCAGGCCACAAATCAACACAACCACCATCAGGATATCGCTTGCCGCCGCACCGAGACCAAAATCGAGCGTTGTGAATGACAGGCTGTATGCCCACGTATTTAGGGTTTGGCTGGCATTCGCAGGCCCGCCGCGCGTAATCGACATGATTACGTCGAAGGCTTTCAACGTATAAATCAATCCCAGCAGTAGTACGACTGTGGACACCGGGCGCAGCAACGGTCATGTGATGGACTCGAACTTTTGCCAGCCATTCGCACCATCGATCATGGCTGCCTCGTATAATGACTGTGGGATGTCCTGTAGGCCGCCGTACAGAATTACCATATTGAACGGAATACCGATCCAGATATTGGCAATCAACACGGAGATGGGCGCTAAATGTGGATTAGTCAACCAAGCGATTGCTGTGGGGGTGATGTTTAGCGTGCGCAGCACGAAGTTGATCACGCCATAATCTAGGTCAAACAACCGTACCCGGATTGCGCCAGAGACTAGAACGGGTGCTAGCCAAGGCAGCAGAAACAGGCTGCGCAGGAAGCCGTTCAACGGAAACTTTTGGTTAAAGAACAGCGCAATGGCAAGCCCAAACGAAAACTGGAAAAACAGGGAGCCTGAAGTAAATACAAAAGTATTTTGGATGGCGACCCAGAAATCCGTATTGCTGAACAATCGGTTGAAATTGCCCAAGCCGATGAACGGCGCATCCCCAGTGACAAACGAATGCGCCGTATACCGCTCAACACTCATCACGATGTTGAACACAATAGGGTACACATAAAAAACGACGACATGAATCAACGCTGGCAATAGAAATAGAAACCCGATCAGCTCTCGGCGCCGCTGCCAACCGAGCATCAGAGGGAAAACTGGTGCGGCGGGGATCCCCGCCGCACCAGCAACGATAGAACCGTGTGATCGGTTTTTTCGTTGAGAATTCATTATTGCAAGGCGCTCGCGGCTTGCTTTTGTGCGTCAGCCAACGCATCCTGCGGCGATTTCGCGCCCATCAAGGCTGACTGGATGGCATTCCACAGAGGTTGCGATACCTTACTGTAGTTGGGGCCAAGATTGGCAGGTGGGCCGGGCCGCGAGCGCTCTGCCGCCGCCGCGTCCACAAATGACTTCATATTCGGCTTATCAGTCGCCACCTGCTCAGCCACCGATTGGCGCGCGGGGATGTACGCGTTGAGGTTGGCCCAGGCCAACATGTTCTTGTCCGAGAGCAGGCAGTTGATCACGTTACCCGCTGCCTTCATTTTAGCAGCATCCTTGCTCTGCGGTAGAGTCAGCACTTCGCCGCCCATCGGTCCGGGCGCAGCGCCGCCATCTGGTTTCGGGATCGGCACGACCCCGTACTTTACGCCGGATTTGTCAAGGGCGGGCAGGTTCCACACGCCGTTTTGCATCATCGCCGCCTTACCAGCGACAAACTGATCTTTGACATCCCCTTGGTGCCACTGCACAACGGATTTGGAGGCGCTGCCGCTGTTCACTAGGTCAACCCAGAACTGAAGGGCCTTAACGGCCTCCGGCGAGTCGAGTTTGGATAGATCAGCGCCTGCGCCCCAGAACCAGGGTTCAAACTGCCAGGTGCCTTCTTCGGTAGCAGTCGCAGAAAATGCGATGCCGTAAACACCATTTCCCGTAAGTTTAGTGGCTGCATCCTCCACTTCCGCCCAAGTAGTTGGCGGTTTAACGCCTGCTTTGGTGAGCAGATCCTGATTATAGAACAGCGCCATGCCGTTAATACCGGGCGCGATGCCGTACACTTTACCGTTCAGCGAGCCGGCTTGAATTAGGTTCGGATACAAACCTGTGAGATCTACACCATAATCGGTCAGTGTCGCCAGCGCGCCTGTGCTGGCAACTTGCTGCAAATCTGGATTGTCGATGGACAGCAGGTCTGGCAGTTGTTGCTGTTGCGCGCCGAGCAGCACCTTCGTGATCAGGTCGTTACGCGGAATCGATTGGCGATCAATCGATACACCATTTTCTTTACCGCATTGATCGAGCAGGGGACCCCACGCTGTCGAAGCTTCGTCGGTATAATAATCCCATTCGGTGAGCGATTCGCCGCTGGCTGCGGCCTGAACTGCCGTCAGGGGTGCAATGGCGGATTTCGCGTTCGCCGCCTCACTGGAAGAAAGAAGCATGGCTGCGATCAAGATCGGCAAGCCGAAGAGTGGCATTCCCTTGCAAAACATTTTTATTCTCTTTCTTTTGACAGGCTCACGGGTGGTAGCCCAAATGTACTGTACTTATCGAAACCATCATTTACTTACTTACGTCTGATGCGAATTCGATTTTTCGATCCGCACAGCAACTTGATCGACGTTCGGGATACATCGATTTTGGCGATTCGAGGCTTGTCTATACATGCGGGTAAAAAGCAATTCCACATCAGACGTTACTTATCAAAATCACCATTTACGCTAATTGTCAGTGGGCGTTTAACAACGCTATCGCAAGCATTCAAATGTTTCTCCAATTGCAAAAATCCGAGTATTTCTTTCGATTGTCGAAACGTTTCGATAATTAGTATAATGCCCTTTCTGGCAAAGTCAAGATGATGCTCTGCGCAGGGCAATTGCATCTAAAACAAGGCTGGAGATTGGGTAAACTCAGCGGGAGCAA
>JBDTVG010000265.1:0-8334 GCA_040007395.1 Chloroflexota bacterium | reverse complement strand
CTTAACCCTACCCACCGAAAGACATTTTGTCTGCGTTTTTCGAACTAGCATAAGACCCTAGTAGCAAAAGCGTTCTTATCTATAAGGAGATCGAATCGTATGGCTTCTCTTACTACTCATGAGCAGGAACAGGTTGATCATGCCAATGACTCTGGATTGCAGCCCATCGTGTTCGTACACGGCCTGTGGCTCCTCTCTAGCAGTTGGGAACCTTGGTGCAAGTTGTTTGAGGAACAAGGCTATACCACGATTGCACCGGGCTGGCCTGATGACCCAGAGACCGTCGAAGAGGCCCATAAAGACCCAGAGGCCTTTGCCCACAAGCATATCAAGCAGGTGACGGATCACTATATCGACGCGATTGGTCAACTTAAGAAAAAACCAGCCGTCGTCGGACATTCCTTTGGTGGCCTCATCGCGCAGAAATTAGCCGGGGAGGGCGTTTCTGCTGTGACGGTTGCGATTGATCCCGCGCCATTTCGCGGCGTGCTGCCACTGCCACTTTCGGCGCTGAAGTCGTCGTCGCCAGTGCTAAGCAATCCTCTTAACTTCACCCGTGCCGTCCCGCTGACCTTTGAGCAGTTCCGTTTCGCCTTCGCCAATGTCGTTGACGAAAGCGAAGCGCACGCCCTGTACGAAAAGTATGCAGTGCCAGCACCGGGCGCACCACTTTTTCAGGCCGCTACCGCCAATCTCAACCCTTGGACGGAAGCGCATGTCGAGACGACTAACCCTGAGCGTGGGCCATTACTCATTATCTCTGGTGAACACGATAACACGGTTCCTTGGGCGATTGCTCATGCTTCCTTCAAGCAACAAGAAAAGAACCTCGGTGTAACTGAGATTCAGGAAATACCTAACCGGGGACACTCACTCACTATCGATCACGGCTGGCATGAAGTCGCTGATGTTGCGTTCGCGTTTATCAAAAAACATCTCACGAAGTAAACCATAATCGACGCATGTGGCAGGAATTACTGGATAGCCTTCATCGCCATTCCGTTCTTGCCACATACTTGTTTTGCAAGTTGATCTGAGCGTAAGATCGATAATGCCTTATACGTCAAAAAAACACTTGTATGGATCACATAAAGGAAATGCTATGAATCCGCCTATTCTTGAACTGCGTGTGGCCCTTACGGCTAAGGACTACGAAACATTGGCAACGTTTTACCAAGAAGGGCTTGGCCTGAAACCAGCGGAACTCTGGGCCACTGAGGATACTCATGCCATGCTTTTTGAGATGGGGCGCGGGACTCTGGAGCTTTTCGACGAAGCCCACGCGAAACAAGTTGACGAGATTGAAGTGGGGCGGCCTGTAAGCGGTCAGATCCGCTTTGCGCTGGAGGTTCCCGATCTGGACGCCGCGATTAAAGGGCTCGCTGCCATCGGCGTGACGCTGATCCATGAGCCAATCGTCACCCCCCTGGCAGCACCGTAACGCCCGATTGCAGTCACCAGATGGTTTACAAATCACCTTATTTCAGGTGTTGGACAAGGAATAGGGTAGTATCATTATTCAGTCGGTTGCCTTGAGCAATTGAGGACTGATCGAGGGGGAAATCCAAACAATCCATTGCTTTGGCTTTTCGTATTCCCTCCTCGTTTGCCAACTATTGAAACTAAATAGTGGCTTTGATGATCTCGTTAAATCGCGAAGTTTGCACATGAATAAAAGACTTAGTGACAAAATTGAAAAACTCCGAGCAGATTACAACCAGCAAACAGGTCGTCCATTTGCTTTCTTTCATTGTCCACTCCTCTTTTTAGACGAAGATGTTGAGCTTTGTGAGGCCCATATTGTAAACAAGGATTTTAATGAGTCAGCATCCACACAGACAACAGTTCAACGAAAGGATATCGACAATTTCTATGGAGGGCATTTTGAAGCTGGTTATGTTGAGACTCGAAAATTAAAAACCGGAGATCCAGACAAAATAGTTGTGGATAAATCACTGGCGACAATATTCGAATATAAATTTTTAGTAGGAGGTGAGCCAGTTGGACACTATTACATTTCCGAAAAGGATATCGCTAAAATCCCTAAAGAGTTTACATTGCTAAAAACTGAGGATGGTAAGTATATTGTGGTAAAAGCACCATCGGAGGATATTAAGCGTCTAGGGTTGGAAGATTCGGGTGATCACGATTTTCGGTTAGAGGCTTTGGTTTCGCTTATTAAAGCTGCCCATCTAACCCTGTTTGCTAAACTCGGTTACGAATATGCACTTTCCTCTGGCGCGCATTTCGTTGGACGGAAGATTTTAGGTGATTTCTTCTTGCAAAACCGCGACAAATCGAAGAATGAAGTGCTTATAAATGCACAAGCTTTCTTTAAAGAATATACCCATATGGCTCGACCCGTTGCATCTGTTAATGGAGATTTCCAAGGAACTATCAATGATGGTATTCATTACGTATGTAAAGGAAAAGGGCAGATTCCTTGGGCGCATATTGTGCTTGTAAAAACAGCATCTTTTCTCAACTCATCACCTCTGAATATGGTAATTATTCCTATACTTGGCGGGGCTGAAGCGGCTGCTAGATTCTTTGATTTTCTACGAGATGATAACGAATATATCGAAACTGACCTTTGTCGGTTAGAAAAAGATGGCTTGAAAACTGTGCAAAAGTCTATCGAATTGACTTGGTTAAAATAGGATGCGTTATAGAGCGTTACGAGAGTTAAACAACACAAGGGGGATTAGTGCGGATAATTGACATTCTCAATAGGGAATAATAGTATTAGAACAGATATTAGTTTAGAATGCAGTAATACTCTTTTTATAGTCTGTGTATCGTACCATACAAGAGGGCAATTACCGCTCAACTCCCCTGAATACAGGGTCGTTTCGGGCAATTGTCGGTTACACGCCCCGCCGCAAAACGTGCCTACGCAGGCGAATTCTAAGGTAGCTAACCGTGACGGCACTGCGACGGAGCGCCATCCGCGATCTTTTTTCTTTTTTTAAATGCAAAATTCAAATGCAAAATACAGCTTGGAGTAGGGTTGCCTTGTGAGGCAACGGTTAAGGCCAGCAGGCGATGCGCTTGCGTTTCGTTGCAAAAAATCGCCCAGTCTCCGAGCTGCGTTTTTTGCGCCGGAAACGAGAGCGACCCGCGCTGGCGCTTGGCACTTCGTGCTATTTGTCAGCATGGGCAGCTTCAGTTCGCCAGTGGTTAGCGCAGTTTTCGTAAAAAGTAATGACTTCGGCAGTCGAAGCCTCAAACAGCCTGCCATCCACATGCCACCCCTTGCCAGCGTGAAATTGCACTTGTGGAGTTTTCGGTTTCACGGGGATACCTTGAGCCACGAACGCATAATTCACGAAGGCATCATAGCACTTAGCAACCGCCTGTTTAACCAAAGTTGTTTGCTTCATTAGTTGGTTTCCTATAGAGGATGAATACTCCCTACAGTGTACCATCATTTTCCGTATACGTCAAATGTCACACGCCAAAGTTAAACTCAACTACGGATTTAAGGCGCATAGAATTTTGGTTGATAGGTTGCTGGAATTTTGGCCCGTTCGAAGTGAGCAGCCGCTTAAGATGATTGAAAATTGACCGCAATTCAGGATCATCAGTTTCAGGGGAAGTGAAATCGGCAGGCGTAATTCCAAAAAGCCTATACCCCAGGTGGACAGGTTTTTCGAGAAAGCGATCTACCCACTTGGAACCACGCTGGCGAAGCAGCCGAGCGAGAAGCAGCCGCAGTGCCGCAATCTGATATAGGTTGAAGGTGTAGACATGAACCGCCGAAAAATCCAAGTCACCGAAGTAACCCCAAGAGCGACCACTGCTAATGTACTCACCGTCAGCATTGATAAAGTTACCCTCGTCTTTGCTCATATATTTTGTAATGTAATATTGAGCGTGCCGACGCTCATTCACGAGCTTCACGTCCGTACCGTGAACTAGATGATTTTCGTAATCGGCAGCCCCGACCAACTCCGACCACGCCAGCCGGAGAAAATTCCAAAATTCTATTTCATCGACACCTGTCTTGAAGGCGAAAAGGTGAAAATGTGGCGCGAGTTCACCTTTGCTATTACCAGACTTTCGGGTTTTCCATTCTTGCCGCCAGATTACACCGATGTTAGGAAAGCGTCGAGTTAACCTGTGGCGCAGCGCGAAGAAATGTTCCTTGACCCGCGCAGGATCACGCTCAAAATCGTCAGGCAGCGTCAACCCGCAAAAGTAGGCAGGGCCAGAAGGCCAGTGTAAACGGTTAATTTTCCCGATCATGCGAACACGGGAATTATTACTAAAACCGGATATTATGCCGCGACGACCACCGCCGCGAGCATCAGCACCCCGCCGCAGGAGACATAATTCATTTTCGTACTGCTCAACAATGGCAACTTCGAGACGACGTTGGCGTTTAGGGAATGTTTTTGGATTAATGCGCGTCAGAGGTTCGCGGCAGCTTGGCGAGGCCATCCAAACATGATCGTTGAGCCGCAATTTGGATCTGGGTTTTAATACGTCCAGATATGTGACATTAATCAAGGGGGAAGAATTATCGGAACTTGAATTATCGGAAGTAATCGGTTTTGGGAGAAAACCGATTGACGCAAACGGGTTTGTTTTGGAGCGACGCACAGGTTGACACGCCGGGGAATTGCTGTTAGTATTAGACATAGACGAGCCGACCACCATCGGTTTTGTTGAAAGCGATGAAATTGCTTGTTACAATTTCACCGTTGCGAACGCTACGGTACGAACGTTTTTTATTTGAAGCCCGACAAAAGCGCCCCTGCGAAGGGCGTTTTGTCATTTAAGTACAAGTGCTACTGAGTGTTAATAAGTATTAAGCGCTAAGTAGTGGACAACAAAAAACCCACTGATGTTTGTGGCAAAGCGTCGGGGAAGGCGCTTTGCCGAGAAACATTTCAGTAGGTTCTCTCTCACCGAGGCGAGAGCTTTAGTATTAGATAATTGCCGCGAACGTGCTGGCTGTTTGTGACCCATGCTAAGTATAGAACGGACGTGCGAAAAAGGCAAGGAGCAAAGTTTAGCCACCTGCATTTTAGTTATCCTCTGTACGGTAAAATGTGAACTCGATCAGCACGACGCTAAACGTCTCGTCACGAGAAGTAATGACATTTTCAATAGGTTCTACGAAGGCACTTATCAGAGAGCGAGTAATTTCAGCATCGGAGAAAGTGCGAAGGTGGACGTTCGAGAGTTTGACGAGGATGCGACTAGACTGCTGGCTCTCGTCACCGGAAAGAATTTTTACTTCACGAGGGCGAAGACTTACCCAAGTGAGGGCATGTAGGATCATGGTTGGCGAGGCAGCCCAATATTGGGTAGAGCCATCGACGAGATGAACAAGGCCAGTAAGAGGGCGACAGCCGGAAGGATATTCAGAAACCATGAGTGACACCACTTTATCTACAGTAGAACAGGACGGTTTTTAGTGCGGATAATTGACATTATCGGAACCAAAGGTTCTGAAATCGTAGACAAGAAGCTAGTTATCAATACAGACCTTGCGCAAAAAGTGTTGGTTAACTTCATTCACGATGGGGTGACGAAAGCGGGTTATCGGAAAGTTGTGCTTGGCCTTTCGGGCGGAATCGATTCGGCATTGGTGGCTTTTCTGGCGGTCGAAGCGCTAGGTCGGGACAATGTTCTTGGAGTCCGAATGCCCTATCGCACTTCGTCGTCAGGCAGCTTGAGTGATGCACAACAGGTTATCGATCAGTTGGGTATTGAGTCATTAACGATCCCGATCACGCCAATGGTCGAACCACTGATCGAGCAGTTCCCCGATATGTCCGCGCTGCGTAAAGGAAACATCATGGCGCGCCAGCGCATGATCATCCTTTACGACCAGTCAGTAGCGCAGCAGGCATTGGTGGTCGGCACCAGTAACAAAACCGAAGCGCTGCTTGGCTATACTACTCTGTACGGTGACAGCGCTAGCGCGATCCAGCCTATCGAGGATCTATACAAAACACAGGTACGCCAGCTTTCACGAGCAATGAACATCCCGCAGTCGATTCTTGATAAGCCACCGTCCGCCGATCTATGGATCGGGCAGACCGACGAAGAAGAACTTGGTTACACCTATGAACAGGTAGACAAGGTGCTCTATCTACTTATTGAAGGGCGCTACACGGTAGACGAAGCCGCCGAACAGGGTTTTGATCACAATCTTGTTGCCAATGTTTGGCGCAAGGTACAGCGCAATCACTACAAACGCACCATGCCCAATGTTGCCAAGTTGAGCAAGCGCAGCATCGGTCACGATTTTCTGTATTTGCGCGACTGGGCTGGTTAAGCGTTTTATAGTGGGGATTGAACAGTCTCGACAGCCGGATGTACCAAGGCTGCCAATGTGGGTTCGGTGCGAATCGCCCACGCGAGTATACCTGCGCCAAGCCGCAAACCTCCGATCACAAGCAGAGCCGCAGGAAGTGTCATTACATTCTCGATCAGGAATGTGCCGATCAGCGGGCCGAGAAACAGCGAGAAATTGATTACGGCCTGATAGGCAGCGGCAAACGGCGGCAAGTGTTCTGACGGAATAAGCTCGACCATACGGTTGTACAACAGCACATTAATCGCGAACCAGCCCAACCCAAAGGCGATTGATCCAATAATATGCGGGGGCAGGGTGGCAGTTAGCGCCAGAATAAAGGGCTGGACAGCCATGATTAGTATCGTCGTGATGATCAGCCATCGCATATTCATACGCCTGAGAAGCTGAGGCATGAACAGGGTTAATACTGCGCCTGCGCCCATCTCGAACACGGCAAATAGCGAGATCCATCCGTCGGTAGCGTTGAGTTCACGCACCAACCGCAGTGGATTGACAGGACCCGCCATAAATACGCTGATGTTAACTGCTGCTGCGACAAGCGCTAAACGGCGAAAAGGTAAGTATGTCCACACACGGATTGGCTGCGGATCGTTATGTTGTACTTCAACCTTGACTTGATCGGGAATTGTAATTCGCCGGATATTCCACCACGACATAAACGACGCAGCAAATGCCAGTGTAAAGCCAATCTGATAATTGAGCGGAACGGCAACCCATTGGAGCGTTTGCCCCGCCACAAACACAGCAGGTAGTATAGTTAGGTTCATCAGCGTCGAACGCTGCGCCACAACGTTCGCCAATGAATCTTTACCAACAGCAATCGGCAGCATCGCCAGAAAGATTCCCTGTGAAATTCCCTGTGGTATGGCTGAAAGCACTACTAAAGCGATCAGGGTTTCCACCTGCAAGCCCTGCAAGAAGGGCGTAAGCGCAATCGCCATATACAGCAAAAATCTGCTAAGGAATACCGGGCCACTCAAGGCACGGATTGCGTTAGGGTAGCGGCGCTGCCATTGGTGCGCTAGGCTGTTGCCTACCACGAGAAGAAAAGCGCGACCCGAAATCAGCAAGCCTAGATGCAGCGGAGTTGCATTCAACCGGATAGCGTAAACCTGCAAATAATACCATTCCATCGCGAATGGAATAGCCATCCAAGCCAACTCAATATAGAGCAGACGTGCATTACGCTGCTCAGTGGCAGGGCTAATAGGTTGTGGGGTGAGCAAGATGATTACACTGCCTGATACCTGATAGTTGATTAGATCTGTATAAACTGGGCAGCATCCAGCACAAAAATCGTCGCGGAGTGCGCCGACGTATTGCTAAACGGACTACATGCCCGCCGCATGACCGCTAGTGCATCTTCGACCTGAGTATCTTCGATACCAATCACCAAAGTTGTGCTGCCTCGGCGCAAAAACCCGCCAACGCTGCTAATCTGCGTTACCTTGTATTTTTGCTCGACAAGCGTGCGTGATACAGGATCAACCGCTTCGGCTCCCACAATTGCCAGAATGAGTTTCATTGTGATATTTACACCTGTTCGAAATGCTCAATATCGAGGATAAAGACTGTTGCCCCGCCAATTTCCACTTCAATATAATTATAGAGTGCCGCTCCATTGAGCGCTGCACCCGTTGCCAGCGGCACATAGCGAGTACGGCGTTGGCTGATTTTTTTAAGGATGTCCAACGCCATATCTACCTGATGATCTTCCAACCCAGCCAGGAGGGTTGTGTTGCCCTGCCCCAGAAATCCGCCAGTAGTGCCAATGCGTGTTACACGGAAGCCCTGTTTGGTAAGCGTGCTGATAATATTGTCAGCGTCCTGATCTTGGATGGTCACCACCAAGAGTTTCAACGGGCATCCTTTCTCAAGCAATCCTCATCTATCTTGCGAGAAGTGTAGAATGTTATGCGCTTTCGGTCAAGCGGCGATCTGGTTTAGAGACTGTCCGAAAAGTCTCAGGATAAGGCAAGACGACGTAACATGAGGCGCAC
>JBDTVG010000264.1:0-24686 GCA_040007395.1 Chloroflexota bacterium | reverse complement strand
TGCGCCACACAAAATCCGCGCCTACCGTGGCAATACACCATTGTTCTTTGAGCCAGGGGTTGAGGACACTTTTTTTAAGACCCGTCGCATGGTATCATGCGATACTGCCGACTCCACCACCCCTAGTTCAACGATCTTGTCTGCTAACATCTGCATAGACCAGCGCTCCTGCCCGTCTGGAGTGTCACTACAGGCCAGTGCAATTACGAAAGCCTGCGGTGCTCCGTCCAACTTGGGCACGCCTCCCGGACGCGGCTTATCCTTCAAGGCCGCTGCTAACCCCCCTTCCGCATAGCGTTGTCGCGTCCGTTCTACCGTCGAATGCCCACCCCAACCTTGTATGCGATTTTGACCGCGCTTCGCCCCAAATCACATTCCAGCAATATCTTGGCATGTTTGACCCCCAGACTACGCGGTGCTTCACTGCCTATCAGTGCTTCTAAACTATCCCGTTCTGCTCGGCTCAGACTCACTACGTATTTTCGGACTGGCATTTTCGCCCTCTCCTTTTCTCTGCTTTTCCCCTCCCTTATTTAACCCTTTGGCTTGCCTATTTCCCATGCGGTAGTTTACTAGCTGGTTTAGCACTCAATGAGTGCCTGAGTAGTAGCCAGACTCACTCATGGAAAGCTCTAGCATTTCTTGCAATCCCTGCTCCAGCGTCCGAGGCCGGTAACCCAGTTCTCGCCACGCCTTTTCATTGGATCCCAGATAGCTAACACCAGCGCTGCTGCGGATAGCCTCTGCTCTGTAGAGTTCTGGCAGGGGAACTACAGCGCTAAAGAGCGAAACCGCTGCTGCCATGACTTTCATCATCCAAGGTTCGAGATGTAGTCGCGGTGCTGGCAGACCAGTAATTTGTTCTGCTATAGCGAATGCTTCTATAGTGGTGTGCTTTGGCCCAGCAATGATATAGGTCTCGCCTATTTTACCCCGCTCCATTGCTAAGATATGCCCATGCGCAGTGTCCTCAACATGCCCCCAGCAATAAGCCGTTTGTTTGGGCAGCATAGGCAGTTTTCCGCGCAGATAATTCACAAACACCTTGTGAATAACGCTAGTATCGCCTGAGCCATAGACTAATCCTGGTTGGACAATCACAAGTGGTAGTCCAGCTTGTATCATCGGCAGTGCTACTTGGTAATGTGCTTTCCATTTCGTCCGATCATATTCACTCAGAAAGGAGGGGCCGGTATACTTATAACTTTCATCAACCATCTGTCCCTTGGTATCTGAGAAGACCGTCAGCGTGCTAGTATACACGCCCTTGGGGATGCCCAATTCCTTCATCATCTGGAGTACATTGCGCGTACCACTTACGTTGATCGCCTCAGCCTTGCTATTATCTTCTGCACCTATCTTATACCAAGCGGCAACGTGAAAGACCCCATCAACACCCATCATTGGTGTACGCAGGCTCTCTAAATCGGTAATATCACCCTCATATACTTTGACACCCAGCGTTACCAACTTCTGGGCTTTAGCTGGCATGCGGACCAAAGCGATTACCTCATGTCCACTTGCGAGCAGTTGATGCGCCAAGCACCCGCCAATAAAGCCGGTAGCGCCTGTCACGAAATATTTCATCGTAGCCTCCCAAAGCGGTAACGAGACTCAATATTCCTGAAATAAGGTTCTCATTTCAGGAATTTGCCTGCCCATAGGCAATTCAAACTTTCTTGCGTCTACTTTCAGTTAGTTTGGGCGAAGCAAGGATATGCCGAGAGGACCATATGTATGGTGCTCCGAATTTACTGATTGTCAGGCGGCACTGACACGGGAGCGGAAACGTGCCTATCGTCCGGCAGGCTCGAACAACTCAATCGGATTACCGTCGGGGTCTTCCACCTGAATCTGTTTGCCGCCGGGACCGACTTCCATCTCGTTGCGGAAGTACACTCCCTGATTCTTAAGTTCATCAATGTGTGCAGGCAAGTCTCTCACATGAAGGATTATCCGGTTCCATCCACCCGGCTCCTGCTGACGACCATCGGGCATAGGCCGAGAGCCAGATGCCCCGGGACCACTGAGGATGAGTTTGAGGTCACCGATTGAAACCTGACCGAACGCGGGCAAGGCTTGCATGTCCAAATTGAAGCCCAGTGTCTGGGTATAGAAGGCAATCGAGCGCTGAACGTCCTTGACCTGATACCTAACGCCCCAAAGCCCTAACACGAAGGGCTGTTTCTCTGTTGAATCCATCGTGGTTTCCTTTCTATATATGCTCAGTCGATCCGATGCGTCAGGCTGTATGGCGCATCAGCGCGTGACATAGTTTTAGTGGGTACGCTTTGAACCGCAGGCGAAAGCTCCATAAGTTTCACCAGTCCGAGGACGGTAAACGCACCCATCGTGAAGATAGCAACCAATGCAGTGACGGCATAGATGTCCTGCAAACGCCAAACCATGCCCGCCGGGTCAGTGACGGTTCCACTCATATTTCCCGTCAGACTATTCACGAGATAGCCCACTGCGATCAGACCATAGAATAGGATGGCTTGCAAACTCTGTATTCTCGATGGCTGTTCATCGGTGGATTGGACATTTGGACGCCTTTTAAGATAAAGCGCAAACAACTGCAAAAATACAAAGGTGGTCAGCAGCCAACCCAAGAAATTGCCGAACGGAACGCCAAAATAGCTCCCTCCATCTACCCAGATCCAGCCGTGGTAAACGGTAGCATTGATTGGATCAGACGAAAGGTCCCACGAAACCATCATGAAGGCAGCGAGGAGTGGGACGGTAAAGCTGAGGTGTCCAGGGAGACGGGAGTCGGTTGCGCCAGAAATCACGCGGGCAATGGTCCACGCGAGATAACCGGTTCCGAGGTAAGCGGGACCAATCAACACAGGCACGAGAAACAACTTCGGTCCCAGGATGTCTGTGTAATAGTAGTGCGTGAATGGAAACCCTGTGAGAATGCTCATGTTCTCAAAGATATTGCTCACCACCAGTGTGATGGCTGCGAAAACCAGCAAATCCCTGAGACGATAGCTGCGCGAACCATGTACAAAGAAAAAGACGAGGGGTACGAACGTGACCAGCGCAATGCTTATGGGTACTGGTAACAGATTGGGGGCGAAACTCCTCCTCACGATGGTGACAGTGACATAGATCGCTATTAGAACCCATGAGATCATAGTGAGGTGGTTTTTGTTCATTTCAATGTACCTTTCATTGGCTTATCGAGCGGCGGGATCGGGCCAGCGCCAGCCCAGCGATGACCACACCAACCAGCCCCAGCACAATGGCCCCAGCACCACCGACTACTCCGTTGCCAGTGCCGGGACCACCGTTGGCGACGGCTAAAACCAGCCAACCATTAACCATCGCCACCAGTCCCGCAACCAGTGCCACGATGGCTCCGAGTCGCCCGGAGGCGGCTCCGAAACGACTAGCCGGGCGGAACAGCGCCAGCCCAGCGATGACCACGCTGATCAGTGCCAGCCCCGCGGCTGCGGTGGCCCAGAGTCGCTGAGAGGTTGCGCCGTACACTGTGGTGGCGGCTGGCTCGGAAACGTGCGCAGCTACCAGCACGGCATGTATGAGTCCCCCGACCAACGCGACAGCAGCCAGTGCGCCGAGACCTATAGCGAAGATTCTTTGCCAACCCTTCAATGACCTGAGATATGAGCCTTGCATTGTATTTGCCTCCTTGTAATTAACCATCTGGGCAAATAGTAGCAGGGAGTTTTGGCGATGTCGTCGCCCCAGAAGCGGCTTTGTATATACATCCAGAGAGGTACTGGTGTGGGGGAACTACTCTTTAGGGAGTAGTTGTTTTCCTAACCGGGGCGGACGAGGCCAGACTCGTAGGCGAAGACGACGAGTTGGGCGCGATCACGTGCGCCAAGCTTCACCATCGCACGGCTAACGTGCGTCTTGGCAGTCGCGGGGCTGACGACAAGCCTTTCAGCGATCTCATCGTTAGACAGACCAGCCGCCACCAGTGCCATCACTTCACGCTCTCGTTCAGTCAGCGCTTCCAATTCAGGCACTAGCACGATTTTTCTTGTCAAGGTAGCGAATTCGACAATCAGCCGCCGGGTAACACCGGGGGACAGCAGCGCATCGCCCTGAGCAACGGCTTGAATCGCTCGGATAAGGTCAACTGGTTCGGTATCCTTGACCAGAAACCCGCTTGCACCCACCCGAATGGCCTCGAAAATGTACTCGTCCAAATCAAAGGTAGTGAGGATAATGATCTTTACTTGGGCAAGCCGCGCATCCGCGACGATACGTCGTGTGGCCTCAAGTCCATCGCACCGTGGCATTCGGATGTCCATGAGTACCACGTCAGGGATAAGACTCGTGACAAGCCTCACCGCATCGTCCCCATCTACAGCCTCGCCCACGACCTTCATATCCTCCTGGGCATCGAGCAGCGCCCGGAATCCAGCGCGTACAAGCGTTTGGTCGTCGGCGAGCAGGATTCGGATCATTCCTCTGTCCCTCGGGTAGTCAAAGGGCCGCCATCCAGCGGCAGCCGTGCGAAGACCCGAAACCCGCCGTTAGCACGGGGTCCGGCTTCGACCATACCACCCAGGGCAGTCGCCCGCTCCTGCATACCGAGAATTCCCTGACCATGCCCGATTCCGTCGCCGGAGCTTTCCTTCTCAACCTCGTTATCAATCCGCAGCGTGAGTTCTTGCTCGTTACAGGTCACATGGACGCTTGATGTGGTCTGATCTGAGTGGCGCATGACGTTGGTCAATGCTTCCTGAACGATTCGAAAAGCTGCCAGATCAACGCTGGCTGGCAGTCCCTTGAGATCGCCCGAAACCTCTGTATGCACCTGCAAACCAGCCTCTGAAGCGCGTGAGACGAGATCGCTGAGACTGGCGAGACCGGGGGATGGTGCGCGTGGTGGTTCTTCATTTACTTGGCGAAGCACATCCAGCACCGAACGCAGCTCGCGCAGAGCGTCTTTGCTAGTGTCATTTATTACCGAGAGCGCGATCCGCGCTTGTTCTGGCTGCTTATCCATCAGGTGGAGCGCAACGCCAGCCTGCACACTGATCAGCGAAATGTTGTGGCCTAGTACATCATGCAACTCACGCGCTATCCGCAGCCGTTCCTCACCCGCACGGCGACGCACCTGTTCTTCACGGGCACGCATCATCCGTTGTTCGCGGATGTAAGCTATCTCGGCGACGGTTGCCAGCACGAGCAACCAGCCTGCAAGCCCAAAAAGCGCAGCGAAGGTAGGTGCAGGTTCGTTTCCAAGAAAGTACGGCAGCCAGGGAAACAAGACAAATTCCGCCGTGAGGACTGCCCACGCAATATGCCTGCGACCCTGCATCACCGCTGAAAAGAAAGCAATGACCGTGGTCAGGAAGATTGGCCCCTTTGGGTAGCCTAGGAGCAAGTAGAGAAGCGTTATTCCATTGGCGAAGATGAGTACCCAGCCTGGATACTGGCGGCGGAAAACAAGCGCTGTGGCACCCGCTGTAAGCAATGCCAGACCCACTGCGTCAAGCGCTCGATGGCTAGGCTGGTTTTGCCCGGCGAAGTGCGTGCCAACGATCTCTATCACACCGACAACTAGCGCAAGGGCAACGTCTACACGCCAATGCCTATCTTGCCACCAGCCAGTCCATTGTAGGACGGGATGCCTTCTCCCAATCTTCATGACAACAATATCAACTCCTGAATGGGAATGTGTCTTTTTTCATGAGACAATGCAACCCCCAATCTGAGACGCTTAGACACGGGTGATAATCACCCAATATAAGTATAAGATAGCGACAAGACGTTTGCATACTACAATGGGAGTATTAGTAGGCGGATTTTCGCTGTCTGGCAGCTTGATGACGGCTTGATCACGATAGAGGGCAACGCTAACCTGAAATGGCTATGACTTGAGGTCAAGCATGAACGGTTGGGGAGCTTCGCTCCGAAATTCTTGTTTCAGGTCTGAGTCGGCTGCGTTTGCCAAGTGCGCCACTTCCTCTGCATCAGCATCAGGCCACTAAAGACTACCATCGCTAGACCGCTGAGAAAGACGGTCCACGATGTGGTAATATGATCCGCAATAATGCCAAGTAGTAGGGAAGCAATCGGCAGTAGACCGAAGCCCATCAGGCCAAAGATGCTAAACAGTTGTATGCGTATTGTTTCCGGTGCAAAGACTTGCAGCAGGCCGAGTGCGCCGTCCCAAACGACTGTGGTTGCAGTCCCCGCAAAGAACATGGCAACAATACTTAACGGGAACCGCTGACTCTGTGATAGCACAATCAACCAGATGCCCATCCAAATTACACCGCCGGATAGCGCCTCCAACGGTTAATCGGGCTTGCCAAGTGGTTTGTACGCGACCTGCTTACTCTTGTCTAAACCCTATCTGATCTCACCACTAGGGGGTTTCCAATTTCACCGTGCTGCTTCCCTTTCCAAACCCAACTCAGGCCATTTTTCATTGACCCTTGCCGTTCTGTCAAGGGTTAGCTCCTCATGGACACTCGCCTCGATTTATCCACGCGTTCCGTGGGGAGTACTACCGATTTAATGTGACGAACCTAGGTGTTGAATTTCCGCGAGGAGCGTTGTCTTAACATCGCCGTATTCGCTATTAAGGTCGTCAATTAACCGGTCTATGCCCTCCAAGGTGCCCGCTTTCGCAATTTGCTCAATTTTGAGACATATCTCGGCGAAGGTCTCTGCACCAAACGTAGCACTCTGGCCTTTGAGAGTGTGGGCAATGCGATGCAAAACAGGGAAGTCTTTATGTTCGCTGGCGCTTGCTAATTCAACCAAGAGGTGTGAGGAATCGCCGAGGTAATCATCAACGAGTTCGTTGAAAAGTGCTAGGTCGTCATCGCAGGTGTATTCAAAAAGGATTTGGATTGCTGCTGTATCGAGTACCATCGGAATCTCCTCCGGTTAGTTGTTTGTTCATTCAAGGTTATTTCGCTTGTAACAGGATACGTGGCGTGCGTACGAGTTCGCCGGGCGATAACCAGCGATCGATGACCAGTTTGAGATTATTAGGCTTGATAGGCTTCGGAATGTAGTCATCCATGCCCGCTTGAATGCAGATATCACGGTCGCCTTCCATCGCATTGGCTGTCATTGCAATGATCGTGAGATGCTGCGCCGAGTCTTTTTCTTCGGAACGGATAACCCGTGTGGCCTCATAGCCATCCATTTCTGGCATCTGGCAGTCCATCAAGACCAGATCGTAGGCATACTTGGCCCCTCGAATAATAGCCACCGCTTCTTTACCGTTGTTTGCCGTGTCTGCCACATAGCCGAGCTTTTTGAGTTGAAGCAGCGCCACCTTCTTGTTGATAGCATTGTCCTCAACCAGCAGGATACGCGCGCTTGATAGTTCAGTCTTGGTCGCCGCTGAATCGCCTGTATTTGGCTTTACAAAGCGATGCGCCACGTAGTTGAGTTTGGTATCCACGTCGCCGTGTTTGACGGCCTCAATCGCATTGAAAAGTTGTGATTGTTTGATGGGTTTGGACAAGTAGGCTGAAAAACCATTGTGCGAGGCGGTTTCAGCCAGACCTTTTCGGTCTGCAGTGGCAAGCAGGATTAATTGTGTGTGTGCCAGCATAGGGTTGTGTTTGATAGCCTGCGCCAATGCAAACTCATCAAAACCCGGCAGCGAATAGTTCATAAGTGCCACATCGTAGGGTTTATTGGCTTCAACAGCCGCAGTCAACGCCGCAAGTACGCCGTCGGCAGTGTTTATGCTGGTATTCGCCATGCCCCACGACGCGAGATACTGACTGATAATCTCGCAGAGTCCCCTGTGCTGTTCGCAAATCAGGACCTTCACCTCGTCCAGAAACGTATCATCAACCTGCCGTTCTTCTGGGAGACACCCAAATTGTGCGGTGAACCAGAATGTGGAACCATCCCCCGGTACGCTCTCCACGCCTATTTCCCCACCCATCAACTCCGCCAGACGCTTGGAGATTGCGAGTCCAAGGCCAGTTCCACCATATTTTCGGGTTGTAGTACTATCTGCCTGAGTAAACGGCTGAAACATGAGGGCACGAGCATCGTCCGAAATGCCGATACCGGTATCCTTGACCGTGAAGCGGATTGTGGCTTGGTTATCTACGCAAGACTCTAGCTCCGCACGAACGACCACTTCACCACGCTCGGTAAACTTGACCGCATTGTTGATCAGGTTGAGCAAAACCTGTTGTAAGCGAACCGGGTCACCCAGTAACACCTTCGGAATATGTGGATCTATGTAGGTCATCAGGGCAACATTTTTATTATGCGCAATCAGAGCCAAGAGTTCGCCCGTACCTTCAACCAAGGCCACTGGTTCAAACTTGATTTTTTCCAGAACCAGCTTATCCGCCTCAATTTTAGAGAAGTCCAAAATATCGTTAATGATGGTCAGCAAGGTATCCGAACTGACGTGGATCGTCTCGGAAAACTCCCTTTGTTCATCGGTAAGATCGGTTTCCAGCAGCAAGGCGTTCATGCCCATGATACCGTTCATTGGTGTACGGATTTCATGGCTCATATTTGCCAGAAACTCCGACTTCAGACGTGAGGCCCGAATGGCCTGATCACGGGCCAGCGCCAACGCTTCTTCAGTGCGCTTAAGATCCGAAATATCGCGGCTGATGCCGATTAGTCCAACGATCTTCTTTTGAGCGTCGCGCAGCGGAACTTTGGTCGTCAATACCCACTTGGGATTACCTTGCTCATCAACGGTACGGCGCTGAACATTCAACAGGGATTGGCCCGATTGGATCGTTGCCTCATCATCCTTGTCATACTGAGTCGCTAATTCCTGCTCAAAAAACTCAGCAGCCCTCTTCCCCACCAATTCTTCGGGCGTGGCTACTTTAGCGGCACGGGCGTGGGCAACGTTGCTAATCAGGAAGCGCCCTTCGCGATCTTTGGCAAAGATATAGTCCGGCAGGTTGTCAATCACTGTTCGCAGTAGGGTACGCTGTTCCTCAAGCGAGTTACGTTGTTCTTCAAGCTGCCGAATCATAAGTCTGGCGTGGAATACGCTGGTGAGTTGTTGCCGAAGCACCTCATAAAACTGGCGCTGCAACTGTGGATCATCGATGTCAACGATAAGGACGCCGATTTGAGTCCCATTTAACTCCAACGCTTGTACCAACAGTGAACTCGGCCCATTGATAGACGAGAGCACGTAGTCAACGACCTCGGAAGTGCGCACACACGGCTGATCTTTAGCCCAGTCCATATCCTTGTTGGAGTCATCATAGCCAACAATTATCCGAGACCAGTCAAGCGATTCCGAATCGTAGAGTCCGAAGAAGCACTTTTTTATGCCGAGATCAGGCAACGCCTGCACGATTGTTTGGCTCAACGTGGTCATATCAGGCGCCGCAAACAGGGATCGGATCATGGTGCTCATGGCCTGCATATGGTATCCAAATTGTAAAGATCTGTTTACCTCAAGGTGCATCGCATTTACTACCCGCTGCTGGACACTTAGCTGGAGGTTTGCTGTTGCACTTGCGTCGGCCCTGCAACCGCACGACTCTCGTATAACAAACTCTGCCTCAAGCATGGTGTCTTCAGGGACGGCCTCTCCATACAACGCTGCTAATGCGAGTTTCACAGCCATGGCTCCCTCTTCATAGAGTGGCTGTCGGACGGTCGTCAATGGAGGAACCGTCCAAGATGCATCACCAATATCATCAAAGCCAGTGATAGCAACCTGATCTGGAACCGATATATTGCGGCGCTGCAATTCATGCAAGGCTCCGATTGCAATCCTGTCATTGGCTGCGGCAATGGCGTCAAACTCAACCTTGCGCTCATCAAGCAGAGTATGTATCGCCTCCCTACCGTACTCAGATGCCCAGTTTCCAGTAACAATTAGTTGAGGGTCAAAAGGGATATGATGTTCTTCCAACATGTCACGATATGCCTGCAATCGTTTGATGGCCTCGTCATTGTGTTCGGGACCACAAATAAACGCGATGCGTCGTAGCCCATGCACTTCGATCAAATGCCTCACTGCGGCACACATTCCGGATCTGTTATTGACCACTATACTGGGCGTGTCGGGAAGCTTAACTCCTAAGCTTATCTTTGGTAGATCATACTGATCGCAGAAAGCCATGATTTGGTCGGAATCAATGAAATTTATCAACGTGCTGGCTAACAGAAGTAAGACATCGATATTCCGCGAGGTCACCAGTTTGTAATTTGCGTTGAAGTGGATATGGTCCGGCAACGTGGACTCAATTTCAGACTCCAGAAAAGCGACGACGTTAAGGTTTTGTTTGTGTGCAGCGTCGATTGTTGTTTCCAGAACATGGGTGGGATATTGATCCTGAAGACCGGAAATGAAAACGCCAATTGTTTTACGGGCATTCACGCGATTGACCGGTGCTATATCAGTCACTTCAACCATAACCAAAATCCTTGACACTACGGTTTGTTGCGTTCAATGGTGCAACAAGATGCACCATACATAGTCGAGCGGTGTTACTACTTGTCTACTTACCAGTATAGATGAGACGCGCTGCCCCGGTTGCACAAAAGCATCCCAATCAGTTGACTCCGATGCTAACTGAAGGAGCAGTTGCCCTTGTATTTGGCTTTCTTCGACATAATATGCGGCGGCGCAGCAAGGTGCTCTTGGAGTCCCTTCTGGCTTCCTTGTTAGCGCTCTGAACCCCAGTGTGCCGTCAAAACTAATGGATAAACCTGAAAGAACGTTTCTCAATTAAAATGAGGAAATGGCAAAACGACAGTTTGGGATCAGGTGTGTTCTAATGGGTTTATCCATGAGTTTGCTGATCAGGGTCTTGTAGTAGCAAGAAATCTAATCCCAATGGGTTGTTGGACAGTCAGGCGGCACGATAATAGTCATGGATCACGCCTCCAAGAATGTCTCATCGCTCAACCTTGGCAATGGTTGACCGAGGTATCAGTGGACACGGGATGCACTGCTTGATCCCCTTGTGAGGTCGCGCTTGGTTGAAATACTGCTCGTATGCTCGCCATGTGGAAGTCAGATGAGTTTGGTTGAGGATGATCCGATCAAGACATGCTTCACGCACCGACCACACCCAACGTTCGGCATAAGCATTGGCGCGTGGCGCTCGAAATGGTGTGTGAACTACTTCCACGCCTATGGACTCAAAGACTCCATCAAAGCTCCAGTTGTGGAATCGTTTTTACGGTGAAGAAATCGCAAGCCAGCAGTGTATCTTTGTAATGGTTCAAAACCGTGCGCCAAGTGGTCGTGCTTTCCCGGATTGGCACGGGTGAGATGCCACTCAAGCGAACCCGATCCCAAAGCAACGTGAGCACAGCATGGACGATGTACCAAATCATGAATGTCTTTTTTGATAAAAAATGCGGTAATGCGCAGAATTGTACCCAAGCGAGACGAGATAGCTTATTTGCTACTACAGGCGTACCATTCTTCGCGCAGCCCGCATCCGCGAGCGGCCTGTAACTTGTTTGAGCTAAACAAGCAAACTGCTTAACGTGTACCCGATTGCACCTCTCAGTCGAACAATTATCAATTCGTGAAAGCTACAATGCCCCTGCTAATGAGCTAGAACTGGCGACTCCACTGCTGAGGCCACCGCTCCACAACGACTTTGGTCTGGGTGTAGAACTCGATCCCGTGGTGACTCTGCGCGTGTAGATCTCCGAAAAAGCTTTCATTCCAGCCGCTGAAGGGGAAAAATGCCATTGGCGCTGCCACGCCGATATTGATACCAACATTCCCGGCATTAGCCCGGTTGCGGAACTCGCGCCCGGCTGCGCCGCTAGAGGTGAAAATACAGGCCATATTCCCGAAGCTGCGATTGTTCACAAGCTGAATAGCCTCTTCAAGCGTATTGGCGTGCATCAGGCTCAACACCGGCCCAAAGATTTCTGTGCGGGCCAGCATACCCTCCGGATGAACGTTATCGAGCAAGGTCGGATGGACCCAGTAGCCATCTTCATAGCCCGGAACTGACTTATCACGTCCGTCAACAACGAGAGTCGCGCCTTCACTCGTTCCTTCGTTGAGTACTTGCAGAATACGTGTCCTGCTATTTCTATCGATCACGGGTCCCATCTGCACACCAGCATCCAGTCCATAGCCAACACGACGGCTACTGGCAGCATCAGCAATGCTTTCGGTGAATAAATTGCGGGCTTCGCCAATGGTGATCGCAACCGAAGCAGCTAGACAGCGCTGCCCAGCGCAGCCAAAGGCGGAATCCGCAACAATACGCGTTGTCATCTCCATATCGGCATCGGGCATGATGACAACTGGATTCTTTGCCCCGCCTTGACATTGCGCACGCTTACCGTTTGCCGTAGCACGGCTGTAGATATATCTGGCAACAGGGGTTGACCCAACAAAGCTGACAGCCTTTACTAGCGGATGGTCAAGCAGTGCATCAACCGTTTCTTTCGCTCCGTTGACAAGTTGAAGCACGCCCGCCGGGAACCCACATTGCTCAATACATTGGTATAACTTTTGGGTAGTCATCGGTACTTTTTCGCTCGGTTTGAGGATAAAGCAGTTACCTGTTACCACAGCATAAGGCAGGAACCACAGCGGGATCATGCCGGGAAAATTGAATGGAGTAACCGCCACAACCACGCCGAGTGGTTGGCGGTACATGTGTTCATCGATTCCTGCGGCAATGTCTTCGTTGTTATAGCCCTGCATGAGGATGGGCGCACCACAGGCCACCTCAACATTCTCGATACCTCGGCGCAGTTCTGCAACCGACTCCTGATAAGTTTTGCCTGCCTCATTCGTAATAGTACGGGCGAGGTCATCTAGATTTACTTCAAGGACTTGCTTCAATTTGAATAGATATTGAATGCGATCTCCAACTGGCACATTGCGCCAAGTCTGGAATGCTTTATGACCAGCCTCAACAGCTTGCGTAACAACCTCACGTGGCGTGAGAACAACTTCGCCAATAGCTGACCCGCTTGCGGGGTTGAAGACATTAACTGATTCAGCCTGTGGAGCAAGCCAATGACCATCAATAAAATCGATTACTTTGTCTAATACCATGGGGTTCGTCACTTTTCTCTAAACTTAGCTGCTCTGGCTTATTGTGCTAAATGGCAAAATATGGCGGCGGAAATGCCTATGCAACACCTCAAGGTAATCTTCATAATTTGCATACAAGACCTGATAAATCTCCGTGCGGAACTGCGCCAGCACTGGCCCAAACGATACATGCAGTACCTCACGTGCATCGAACTGATCAATCAGCGTGGCTAAGTCGGCGGTCCGCCGAATATTGCTCACCTCTCCGCTTACATGATAACTGGCGCGGTTCGTCGTATAGCCTTCAATTGCGAGGTCTAGAATACGGCGGAATAGATCAGGCGCGGCTTCCGCGATTACGCGGAGTGCTTCAACCCAGCTCGTCCCGGCGGTCTTGAGATGAACGAGATCAAAACGCGCCACAATGGGATAGATGCTGAACTTGTCGCTGCCACTATGAATGCTCAACTTATAGCCACCCAGTTCGTGCGCCAAAGCAACGTGTTGTTCGTACTGTGTCTCGAATTGTTTCAGATCGCCAATGTAATCAACCCCTTTTTCAAATTCACCGACGAAGCGCGGTGCAATCCCGGTAAAAGGAATGTCCAACCGTCGCAGTTCTTCTACAATGTAACGATGTTCAGCAAGTGTTGTTACCGTATTTGTCTCATCGACAGAGATTTCCAGATCGAAATCCTGCAACTGTGATTGAATTCGTCGTGTTAAATACAAGACGTGCGCCAGCGCCCGGCCATATTTGGCGGCAGCACGCAAATAATTGATCCTAGTTATACGTTGAGAGTGGAATGCTGCGTTCGTCTCATAGGTCGTCTGCAATTCCTGCCAAGGTAAGGCTATGGCTTTCTGTTCGAGTTCAGCAGGCATTGCTTCGTTGGCTTCGTCATCGACAAATGCGCCAGGGTCAAGCGTGTAGCCCAGATAGCCTGCTGCGACACAGGCATCGACGGATTCGATATCTTTAAGATGATCTGCGTCACAACCCCACCCATCGCGGTAATCCGCTTGGATGATGCCCCACATGGCATCATCCAACACCTGCTGCGGACTTCGCTGGGCGCGCTGCATTTCCCGAATGGATTGCTGTGCCAGAACTGGAAACATCTCACCTTCCCGGATCGCACGCAAATGCCCCGGTGTTGCGATGCCGAGTCGATCCCCGCACCCAACAGATTTACGCAAGCCAACGCGCTCTGGTGCTGCCCAAGGCAGTTCCTTCTGGATTGCGGCTGCATTGGCTGCATCCAATGGGCAACGCCAGATGTCTCCGTCCATCTCACCATGAAAGCCAGTAGGTAGACTGCCTATAACATACAAAAAGCGTCCCTGCTCGGTTTGGCGTACTGAAAACCGATTTTCGACCATATTAGCTTTCCTTTACGCTATTTATCTATGAGTACCACGAATTGGAGCTAACTTGCAGCTACTGTTTCCCTGTACCAGCCTTCCGTGATGACTAGTGGCGGGTGGCGGTCTGTCCACGAATGGCCGTATTCCTTGCAAATTGTCGTCAGACGGCGCATCCGTTCACTGCCAACTTCACCCAAGAATGTCTCGCGTTCTTCGCCCTGTAGCGGGATCGCATCTGACCAGACGGCGCGCCCTGCAATCACCCCGCTTGCACCTGCCTGACAGGCTGCTTTTGCCTGCTGTTCGAACCGCTCGAATGAAACACCTGCGCTAAGTAACGTCCAAGGCATACTGCACGCCGCATTGAGGGCTTGCAGTGCAGGCTGCCAGGTGCGTTCGTCAGGATCATCCGTTGGAAATTCGAGTTTCAACACGTCTACGCCCATCTCCGAAAAGTGATGAGCAGTCTCCACAGCAACGGCAATGCGCTCGACTCCGGTTAATGGTTGGGCCGAGTCCAGCGCGTAGTTGATTGGTTCGAGAAACAACGGAACCTGCTGCTTACGGCACGCTTCAATGGTGCGGGCCACGATCTTGGTTTGGAGCGAGACGTTCGCCGCATCTGGGTGGAAGTAAATCAGGAGTTTGGCACCGTTAAACCCGGCCTGCTTCAACTTGGCAACATCCCAGCCCGATATTGGATAGAAAGTGCGTTTGGCAGGATCGAGCGTATAGTCGGTCACTTCCAGCGGGGCGAGCATACCCACATGCTGTGGAATGACTCCTTGCGCTAGCCCTGGCAACCCGTAATCCGGATCAATGAGGACGGCTGTAGTATGTTCGCCAAGGTTGCGGAGCACAGCCGTTTTGAAAGATACCACGTCATCATAGGTCACGGGTGAGGTCTGGTACTTCTGCAATTCGGCAACAAGATTGGCCCGATGATCCAGCGCCAAGATCGAAAAGACATCATCGGAACACTGGCTCAAGGCACGGTACACGCCGACAAGTGAAGTCGTCATGCCCTCTCCGTGTTGAACTTTGGTTCCAGCGTTTTCACCCATGCATGGGCCGGATCGTCAAACTGGATCATGCCGCGCTTCTCGCCCGCTAGGACGTTCAGATAGTACATCTGGTAGCCGGGATGGTTGGCAACCGGGTGGTAGCCACGCGGCTGGATCGTCGCTGTGTTGTTCTCCACGACGATGGCCTCATCGAGCTGGCGATCATCCGTATATATACGTTGGAAGCCAAACCCCTGCGGAGGGTCTATTTTGAAGTAATAGATCTCTTCGGTCTGGCTTTCCACTTGCGGTCTGTCCGTGTCGTGCTTATGCGGTGGTACACTTGACCAGTTGCCGGGTGGCGTGATCACCTCGATCAGATACAGGCGCTCCGAGATGGGATTTACATGCGTGATCAAATCGGAGATCTGCCGCTCCCAGTTGCCCACACCGCGAGGGTGTTTCCACACTTGGGACGGCGTGATCAGCGTGGGAGTTCCGGGGCGTTCCGAACGTGCCCCTGTAATCGCAAGTTCGAGTGGTCCATCTATTGCAGCTATTTGATAGGGTGTGTCCGGGGGGACATAGATCGTGGTCGCCGCGCCAGCGTATACGCTGGTGCGCTTACCGAGGTGCTCCCAGATGCAATTGCCTACGCGGATACTTGCCGATCCACTCAGGATCACCAACCCCACTTCCTCTTTTCCTGAATTTCCATGATAGGCAACATCCCCCGTGTTCTGGCGCAGAATGCCCAAGCTGACGTAATCCAGCACACTGTTCTCGGGCGAAACAACTTTCGTGAAGCCCGGCTGTTCATGATATTGAAACTTGAGTTGTGTCATCAATTAGCACCCTGACTAGACATAAACGCCTGTACCTCTGCCAGCGTCGGCATGTCGTTGGCACAGGCATGTCGCGTAACGATAATTGCGCCCGTAGCGTTGCCGAAACGCACGCAGCGTTCCCAGTCCCAGCCGTTCAGATAGGCGTATAGGAATCCGGAAGCCCATGCGTCTCCAGCGCCTAGGACATTCAGCACTTCAACCTGGAATGGCTTCGCAGTGTGAATCGCGCCATCAGCAGTGTAAACCTCAGCACCGGCGCTGCCCCGCTTGACAGCAACTGCTTCCACGCCGAGTGCTAGGAGCAAATCGGTTGCGTGCTTTACATCAGGAATCCCAGCAGCCGTGACGATTTCCTCCTCCGTACCAATGACGATATCGGAGAGCCGGGCTGCGGTGCGCAGGTTGACACCAAAGGCTTCTAGTTCCGGCCACAGTGACTTGCGAAGATCAATATCTAGGACGACTTTGCGGTTGGCGGCACGCGCTTGCTCCATTCCCCAGAGGACGCTGGTCCGAGATGGATCAGCATTAAAGTTTGTCCCAGCAACAAACAGTACCCGGCTTTCCGCGATAGGCGCACGACGTACATCTTCCAGCGAAAGCTGAAGGTCCGCCGGGTCTGGTCGGTAATACACCAGGGGAAACGTTTCTGGAGGCAGGATGCTCAGGAACGCTAGCCCGGTCAGGTGATTCGGATCACAGGTGACTGACTCGGTATTGATCCCCTCCTGACGCATGAAACTCAGGAGGTTCTCGGCGATACCATCATTTCCTACGCGACTCAGCATTGCCGTGCGTAGGCCGAGCCGCCGTGCCCCGACAGCGACATTGGCAGGGCAGCCCCCAACATAGAGATTGAACTGTTTTACTGCCGATAGTGGGACACCAACTTGGGTTGCATACAGGTCACCTGCCAGTCTGCCAACAGAGAGAATGTCGAACGTATCCATCAATGATTTTCCCGCTTACTGGCTGGCTGTAATGCCGCCATCAACATACATAATCTGTCCGGTCACAAAGCTTGCTCCAGCCGAGGCAAAGAAAACTGCGGGTCCGACAATGTCTTTGGGATCGGCAATGCGGCCCAGGGGGATTCGCGCAAGGAGACTGTGGCGGAACTCATCGCTTTCCATGACGTGCCGGATCATCTCCGTGTACACGAACGTAGGAGCGATGCCGTTCACGGTGATATTGTGTGGCGCAAGTTCCATCGCGTGCTGTTTGATGAGCATCACCAGTCCACCTTTGGTGCTGCAATAGGCGGAATAGCCCCGACCACGCAGGCCAAGCTGTGCACGCACCGATAGCAGGTGAATCTGCCGCCCGCCTCTGCCCGCCGCGATTTGATGCCGTGCTGTGGCTTGGGCCAAAAACATCGCAGATTTCAAGTTCACTTCATAAACTTCGTCATAGGCTTCTTCAGTTACTTCGAGCAGCGGCTGTTCACGCTGGATGCCGATGCAGTTCACTAGGATATCGATCCTGCCATATTCACTGACGACGAAATCCACCGAGTCGCGAATATCAGCCACGGATTTGCCATCCATACTGACACTCTTGGCTTCATAACCTGCTTTAACAAGTTGCTCGGCAAGTTGGTTAGCTTTTTCGACACTACGCCCCGAAATCACAACCTTTGCCCCACGCAGTGCCAGCCCCCACGCAATCGCTTCGCCGATACCACCATAACCACCAGGGAGGTAAGCGACCTGATCGGTCAGATCGAAGAGCTGTTCCAGCTCTGTCTTAAAATCTACCCGAGGTGTAATGCAATCCACAAATTCTTCCCCCATGTCTTAGAATCCACCCAGAGCGCCTTCGCTAATGCCACGTATGTAGTAACGTTGCAACACCATGAACACAATGAAAGTTGGGATCATGGCAATAAGAATGGTCACACTCAGCGGCCCAAAGGCGAAGGATTGCCCCTCTTCAGCAAGCCGTCTGAGGCCAATGTTTATGTTGGCGATCTTGGGGTTGTTGGCGAGTGAGGCCGCTAGTAGCACCTCGTTCCAGATGTCCACGAATGTCAGCAGGATGACGGTAGCAACCCCGCCACGCGCCAACGGCAGATAGATGCGCCAGAAAACGGTGAACTCACTCGCGCCATCGATGCGAGCTGCTTCACCCAGTTCCTTCGGCATTCCCATAAAGGAACCGCGCATGATCCAGATGGCGAAGGGTAGAAACAGCGCGATATAGGGAAGGATCAAGCCGGGTCTTGTATTCCAGATATGTAATTGAAACTCGAACATCAGAAGCGGAACGATCAGGATGACCCAGGGAATCGACAGAATGATTAACAGTCCAGTCACAATGATATTTGCGAAGGGCAGTGTCAGTAGCCCCAGTGCGTAACCACCCATCGACGCGAACAGCACAACCACCGAGATGGTCACTGCCGAGTAAAATAGCGTGTTGATCATGTAGATGGGGAGATCGCTGCCTTTGTCGAACACTTTTTGGAATTGCGCGAGGGTCCATTCCTGCGGCAGGATTTGTAGGTTCGTCGTATAGATTTCCGTATCGGGCTTGAACGCCGTCAGCGCGACCCAAATGAACGGCAGCAGCGTCAGAAAACACAGGAAGCTGAGTGTCACCGCCACGATAAACTGGTAACGGCGATCAAAGTGACCGGAGCGATTGACAAGTCTTTGCATTAGCCGTGGCTTGGATATGTTGCTTACCGTAGTCGCCATCGTATTCCTACCTCTCCCGCGTCTGGCGAGCGATCAAGGTCGTCAGGATAGAAATGACTAGGACAATGGCGGCGAAAATCCAGCCGACCGTCGTCGCATAAGCATAGTAGTTCTGCCCGTTGTTGATCTTCTGAAACACCAGATAATAGAGTGACCGGGTTGACCCTGCGGGATTGCCTTCGGTCAGAACGTAGATGGGGACAAATAGTTTCAGCGCTTTGATCGTTTGCAGGGTCGTCACGATCATCACTGTGTTGCGCAGCAGCGGCAGCGTGATATGCTGAAACTCCCCAAATCGGGTCGCGCCATCCACTCTCGCCGCCTCATAGAAATCTTTGGGAATGGCGAGCAAACCCGCCAGCAGCAAAATCCAAGGGCCGAATCCCCACAGTGTCACTGTAACCAGTGTGCCAAAAGCGGTGGTTTCATCGGTCAGCCAGTTGTGGACCAGATCGGGCCGGTTAAGCACCCGTAGCAGGACATGGTTGAGCACGCCGTTGTTAGGATCGAGCACCCATTGAAACATCAGTAAGCCCATTGTCACTGGGATCACCGTTGGCAGGAACAAAATCCCCCGAAAGATCGATCCACCCATGGTAACCTGTTGCAGAAGTACCGCGACAAGCAGCCCCAGTGCCATACTGATGACCACATAGGTCATCGTATAGAGCAGCGTAAACCCCAGTGCATCCCAGAAGGTCTGGTCTTTGAACACCAGACTGTAATTACTTGTTCCGGCGGCAAACCAGTCTACTTTTTGTATCGTGAATTTCGAAAAGGTTAGAAAAAATGAATAAACCAACGGATAGCCAATGAACAGCCCGATCATGATGATCGAGGGGATGATCAGGAACAGTGCGAACTGTGTCTGTCGACGTTCCATATCCCGGCCCGTAACTGGTCGTCCAATGCTGATTTTGCCGGTAAGCCGTGCTTTACCCATGAAACAAATCCTTATTACCTGTTTGGATCTGGATGCGTACAGTCCACATATACGCCGTAAGTGATGTGGTTGGTCGGGATAGGTGTCTACGCTATCCCGACCAACCGAACCTTGAAGCTTGATAATTTGATTAGCCCTTGGGAACTGTCAAATCAGCCTTGTCTGTGCCGTCCTTGAGCTTCGAGATCATTTCATCCAGCGTGATCTTACCCGAAAGATAACTTTGGAGGTTATCGACGTACAACTGGCGCAGGAGTTGCCCATCACGGTATACCCACTGGCCCTGTGTGTCGCCCTTGAGTTCGTTACGGACATGGTCGAAGTTGACGTTTTTCGGCAACGCGTCGTAGTTTGCCCAGATGGTTGGCATCTTGCCGTAGTGCATGGCTGACCAAGTCTGTGCGTAAGAACTCAGTAGCTGTTCCTTGGCGAAGGCACGCGCCGCATTGATGTTCTTGGCGACTCTGGGGATGTAGATTTGATGCGAGAAGGCGAGTGTTCCTTTACCACCGAAGTAATCAAACGCCTGAATGGTTTCGCCCGACTTGCAGGGGAAGGTATCCTTCTCCGCGCAGAGCGCAACCGAGCCTTCGCTCAGGCGCGAGTTGGAAGCGTTGATAATTGCAGCCTGACCTGCCTTGAGGGCGTTGCGTGCACCGTTGTTATCGGTTAAGACACTGGTCCCGCCACACTTGTTGTCAACGATCTTCTTCTGGAACTCAATCCAGCGTTTGCCAGCAGCGCTGTCCCAGTTCGGCTTGCCATCGGCAGTCAGGTAGGTGCCTTCCTCAGCGGTGACCGCTGCCATCCACGTATCCGGCGCGAAGTTGAGGTTGTATTCGCCCTCAAAACCGAGGAGCGACTTGTCGTTCACCTTCATCGCTGCCAGCTTGCAGGCGGCGGTATAGAGTTCGTCGTAGCTGGTCGGTGCCTTCAATCCGGCTGATTCGAACAGCTTGGTGTTGTACTGGAAGTTTATCGTTTCTCCTAGGCCGGGCAGCGTTAGATACTTTTCGCCATCTTTGGCACCCGGAACTTCTGAATAGGACAGGAAACCCTTTATCCATTTATCCGGCGCGAGATCGCCTGTCATAATTTCGTCCCAGGGCAGCAGGGCGTTGTCGATGATTACAGGGGAAAGCTGGCTGATCAGGCCGCCGAAATACAGGTCAGCGGTAGACGCTTTGGTCTGCGCCCATTCCAAGAAGATGTTCTGATAGCTTGCACCAAGCCCTTCATGGGTGATCACCTCGACTTCAACGTTCGGGTGATCCTTCATGAAGCGGGCAGCAAGCTCCTTCATGTTGTACTTGTCGATCATCCATGATTCCACATCAACCACCAGCTTGCCTGACAGATTGTCAGCACGCACGGGTTGCAGGTTGGTAACCGACAATAAGCATAGGCTGGCTACAAAAATGAGGGTAAGTAATCGTTGACTAAAGGTGTTCATGATATAACTTCCTGTTCTGGCAAATTGGATTAGTTGACACATCGCACGGGTTGGTTACAAGAATAAGGTCTATATTATAGATTCCCCCTTGATACCGAGTAGTCTATATAAATACTTTGTTGCCCTATAGGGAACAGTGTAAATATATATACAATTAAATATTGAAATAGTCAATATTGTATCTATTTTCACGAAATATGGCTAGACCAGCACTGTCTTGCCATGCCAGGCAAATACATCGTTGACATTTCGGGGGTGCCTTTCTAAAATAGCCAATAGCGAAACTTAATTGCGAAGTGTGAAACAGTGAGGAATAATGAGTCGTAACGTCCAGTCGCTGGAACGCGGGTTAACGGTCGTTGAAGCGCTCGTGAAGAATGGCGCGATGGGAGTGAGCGCACTGTCTGTGGAACTAGGGTTGGACAAAACGATTGTGCATCGGCTACTGACAACCTTACGCCTCATGGGATATGTCAGCCAGGATAGTAACCGAAAATACGCGGTAGGCTCCAAACTGCGCATGATGGGCGCTAAGGTCATTACTGGGTTGAATCTGCGGGCGCTGGCGTTGCCCCACATGGAAAAGCTGGCGACCCATACACATTCCGTCTCTCACCTCGCCAAGATGGCTGAGGCGCGCGCGATCTATATCGAACGGGTGCAATACCCCGGCTTGACGATCAATTCGACAGATGTTGGCGGCGAGGCACCGGGCTACTGTTCCGCAGCGGGCAAGGTCATGTGGGCGTATCTACCCCAGTCCGAACTGAACGAACTGCTCGACAAGAATAACTTCCGCGCCAATACATCCTATACGATCACGGACCGCGATACCTTGCAGCAGCATCTCGCACAGGTTCGGCAGCAGGGCTATGCCACTGACCGGGAAGAACATCGCCTAGGGTTATATGGGTTTGGTGCCCCAATCCGCGACCATACTGGGACCGTCATTGCGTCGATCTGCGTGGCGGAACTATCGGATCAAAGCACGGACGAAGCCCGGCTTGCCCAAACACGCGATATGGTGATCGACGCGGCGAAAGAGGTCTCCGCAGAGATGGGCTATGCAGATGGGGAATTCGAATACTCGCTAACAGTTGAACATCGGGAACAATAGCCAACCAAATGCAGCCCCGTGCTGGCTACTTATTGCGCCAAAGGTCGTTTATCGCCTGCTCATGCCGCTCGGCGATAAGCGTGATGAAGTCCTCCTAAGACTGGAACAACGGTAATGGGCTGCGAGGTACTCGACGGTACTCCCCATGGGAAGTACCTCATTCGCAAGGACACCCAGAAAACGCTTGGTAATACCTGTGGCTTGTAAGGCAAGTGTCATATCTTTGTTCCTGAATTCTATTACAAACAGGGTGCTGTATCCTGTGGAGCACAGCACCCTGTTCTCAGTAGATATTTTAGTTTCCTGAGGGTAGATCAATCTTAATGGAACCATCCTTGATCCCGTCGCTTGCCTTCTGGATCTGGGCTTTCAGATCGGCTGGGATCTTGCTGTCCCAATCATGGAAGGGGGCTAGGCCGACGCCGCCGTTTTGCAGGGTGGCGGTGCTGATGCCGGCTTTGATAGAACCATCGGTAACCGTCTTCAAGTAGTTGTAGACGGCGACATCCACGTTCTTCTGAGCGGAGGAAATCAGAGCGTCTTTCACTTCGGGATAGGTGTTGTACTGGTCGACATCGAAGCCAATTGCCATTAGGTTGCTTTCCTTGGCAGCCAGCAGAGCACCGTTAGCGGCAACGGCGAAGACAACATCGCAACCACTGCCGATCAGCCTCTGAGCGGTTTCCTTCCCCTGCCTGGAGTCGGTGAAGTTAGGGATGTCATTATTCGTAGTCTGAATATTGATGTAATTATTCATACCCTTAATATTAGAGCCGGCTTGCCAGACAGCTCCCCTACGGAAGCTGATCACGTAGCGATCACTTGCAGGGGGTGGCATACTGGAGACGGAGCAAACGAAGCCCGATTTGGACATGCCTCCGGCTAGGACGCCCGCTAGGAAACCAAGTTGGTCTTCCGCAAACATCAGGCTGGTGACGTTGGTCAGACCGCCATCGGAGTAGCAATCTTTGACGGCATCATCACAATATTGCGCGCCACTGGTGGGGGCATAGGCGTTGTCGATAATGGCAAATTTGATGTTGGGATATTGTTTAGCTTTCAAAGCCGTGGCATCGCCCATCAAAGAACCGACGGTGATGATGACGTTGTAGCCTTCGGTCGCGAACGCATCAATGTTCGTCTCATAGTCAGTGGGCTGCTTAGATTCGATGAATTTCGCCTGGAAACCCATCTCCTTGGAGGCTTTCTGTAGACCTTCCCAGGCCAACTGGTTGAACGCATGATCATTCACGCCGCCGGTATCGGTAACCAACCCGACTTTAATCGACGAGGCATCGGGCTGAACGGCAGCGGTTGTGGGGGCTAATGTGATTGCAGTCGGAGCGGTTGTTGGTTGAACCGGTACAGCAGTTGGTGCTACGGACGCTGTTGCCGACGCAGCGGCAGGCGCGCAGGCGGCGAGAAGCACAGCGACTGTTATTATAACAAACAGAACAAGACTAGGTTTCTTTGACATTCTGACTCCTTGAAACTGATTATGAGCCTACAGATTTTCGTCTTTGATCGTATCTACGATGTTGTCGTTGCGGATCATCGCGCCGGAGATCATCATGGTGACGAAGACGATGGCTAGGATGCCGACGATACAACCCACAATCGCCCCCCAAGGCAGGGTGAAGGCAAAGCTACTCACCCCGTCGAACTGGTAGTAGATGAATAGGCTCAGGGCGATTCCGAGTGGCAGACCATACAGCAGGGCGGTCAGCCCATAGAACAGGCTTTCATAGCGCAACATGCGCAGGAAGCCGCCCGGAGTCAGCCCAACCGATTTGAGCATGGCGAACTCGCGCCGACGCAGCTTGATGCTGGTATCCAATGTGTTGACGATGTTGGTCACCCCGATCAGCGTGATCAGCGTCAAGAACCCGTAGAAGAACAGGTTAATCAGCAGCGTCTGTAGGTTACTGCTCTGATTGAACTCCGTCATCGATTGGTACGAGAAATTGCCCCCAACCGTAGCCTTGTAGAGGCGTTCGATGGCTTTCAACGCCGCATCCGGGTCATCACTCTTGAGCATCATGTTCCCGGGATTGATCGGGCCCAGTTGCAGCAGTTGGTCGCTCAAACCGTCTAAGACTGCGTCCGAGACGATCAATTCCGGAACCAGCGACACCCCCAGAAAGCCCAAGGGTGTCTCCCGGGTAACCGCTCCCACCGTCCACGTCAGGCTGGCCGGTGCTTCATCCCCAGCTTTGGGGGAGGACCAGCCAGGCATCTTGGAGACAGTCATCGTATCGCCCGGCTTCAGGTTGAA
>JBDTVG010000263.1:0-43594 GCA_040007395.1 Chloroflexota bacterium | reverse complement strand
TGATTGAAATGATCAGCGCCGCACATAAAGCAGCCACTACTGCAAAAAATGTAAGGGATGAAAGTTTCTTCATAACACCGTTATCTTCTAAAATATCTGGGTCAGGCTAGCCTGATCGGTGGGCGTAGGATCAACAATCGTGGGGAATTTCCCGGTGCGCTTGAAGATCCTCAGTGCATTTTCGATGTCGGCGTAAGTCGGAATGAATTCTGCGCCGCTTGAGCGCTTGAGAAAATGAAATTGCTTGTTGTCCGTCGAGAAAAGTACTGAGGGAACACCCGTTAAGCCAAGCGTTGTGCCATACTGGATGCTTTTCTGGATAGTGGTCATTGTGCGGTGGCTCGTGATACATGCAGCGAACGTCTTTCCGTTGAGGCCGAGATCCGCTGCGACTTGCTGCAATGCCTCCGGTGTAAACGCTTCTATCCCGCTTGCTTGCTGTATATTGAACAACGCATCCTGCATTTGCCAATAATGGCGCTGCTTGCCCGCGCATAGGGCAGCTTGTGCAGCGTTCTCGGAGAATTCCCCGCCGACGAATGTTTCAAAATGAACGATCAATTTGATCTGACCGCTGCGAACGTATTTATCAACGACTTGCAGCACAACAGGCGCATAATCTGCACAGTGTGGACAGGAAAAGTCTAAGAACACGATCATGGTGACTTTTGCTGACGGCTTGCCAAGCACTGGATTACCGTCAACCGTGGTGCTTTGCGGGATGCCAGCATAATTGTGGATGTTGTAGTGCAGAGTCGCCGCATCGACGGTAGCCTGCGCGGTGGCAAAAGCCAACGCAGGTTGCGGCGGAGTGTAACTCGTTAGCGCCATCAGCAATAAGCATAAACCAGCGCAAAGCGTAAGTAGTCGCCATGTAGAAGTCTTCGCCATACTCGATCTCGCCCTTTTCCATCATTGAATATAATAAAACCAGAAGGCAGACCCAAGTTTACTATACTCTACAAATGGACTTCGCAACTGTGCCGAACCCTAACAAGTGTGTAACACAAGGGCAGAGTCGAGGTGCATAACTTGGTTGATTAAGTCCTCAAATATAGGAGAAAAGGCGCGTACTCACCTGAATAAGTTTTTGAACCGAATCCAAGAACAGTTTCGATTTCCTCGTTTCGTTTGGTTCGAGGATTTGATTTACGCAAGACAAAAATATACAGGATTTGCACATCCATTGTTTGCTCATGCTCTCCGATACGGAATAGATGTAATTGGTTTTGTTGGCAGCCATATACCATTAGCCTCTTCTGGGTTTCAAGGAGGTGAGTTTCATGAAACGCAGCACCAAGCGACCAATTGACTTGATTTTGTGCCGACCTCCTTGGAATCCCTATAGGGCCTAATTCACTTTCAAATTCTGATTTTAATTATCAAATCTCGTCTGGCGGCGAAGTCACCATTGAAATAAACCCTGATTCCGGTGTATCCTAGTACGCCACCTACGGGTTATTAAACGCATCGAACCCAAAGAGATCGAAGGGAACTAATGACACCCCGAACGCTATTTGAAAAGATATGGGACAACCATATCGTGACACCGGAGAGCGCCGAATCGCCCGCCGTACTGTATATCGATCTGCATCTTGTCCACGAAGTGACCTCGCCACAGGCATTCTCGACTCTGCGCGAGAAAGGGCTGCGCGTGCGCCGTCCTGATCACACCGTCGCCACGATGGATCACAGCACACCCACTACGCCCCGCGATATTCCGATTGCCGACGCGCAGGCCGCTGCCCAGCTTACCCAGCTTGAGACGAACTGCTCCGAGTTTGGTATTCCGCTGTACAAGCTCGGCAACGATAAGCAAGGCATCGTGCATATTATCGGGCCAGAACTGGGGCTGACCCAACCCGGCATGACGATTGTCTGCGGCGACAGCCATACCAGTACACATGGTGCGTTCGGGGCATTGGCCTTCGGCATTGGTACGAGCGAAGTCGCGCACGTGCTGGCGACTCAGTCCTTGCTTCAAAACAAGCCCAAGACGTTCGAGGTGCGCGTCGAAGGACAGTTGCGCCCCGGCGTTTCGGCAAAAGATATTATTCTGGCGCTCATCGCTCGAATTGGCATTGGTGGCGGTACGGGCTACGTGTTCGAGTACACTGGTTCCGCGATCCGCGCCCTGTCGATGGAAGAACGCATGACCGTGTGCAATATGAGTATCGAGGGTGGCGCACGCGCTGGACTGATCGCCCCCGACGAAACGACCTTCGAGTACGTCAAGGGTCGGCAGCACGCGCCAAAGGGTGCGGCGTGGGATGAGGCAGTCGCGGCATGGCGGCTGTTGCCCACCGACGAAGGCGCAGTCTATGATAGGTCGATCACCATTGACGCAAACGCCCTCGAACCGATGATCACTTACGGTACAAATCCCGGCATGGGCATCCCGATCAGTGGGTGTATCCCCGACCCGGCAGCACTACATGAGATCAGCGAACGTGAAACATTGGCGAAGGCGCTGGCCTATATGGGCTTGCAGCCTAACGAGCCAATTCTAGGCCATCCGATTGATGTGGTATTTGTCGGTAGCTGCACCAATTCGCGCATCTCCGATCTACGGCTAGCGGCGAACATGATCCGCGATCATAAGGTTGCGCCGAATGTGCGAATGCTGGTTGTCCCCGGTTCGCAGCAGGTCAAGAAGCAAGCCGAAGCCGAAGGACTAGATGAAATCTTCAAGGCGGCGGGCGCGGAGTGGCGCGAAGCCGGGTGCAGCATGTGCATCGCCATGAACGGCGATCAACTTGCGCCGGGTCAGTACGCCGTCAGCACTAGCAATCGTAACTTTGAAGGTCGGCAGGGCAAAGGTGGACGTACCTTCCTCGCCAGCCCGTTAACGGCGGTTGCTAGTGCGATCAACGGCGTAGTCACCGATGTCCGCGAAATGCTCAAAGAAACACAGGGAGCTTAATCCAATGGAACCGCTAAAACCATTTACCAGTACATTGGTCGCTATGCCCGTCGATAACATCGACACCGATCAGATTATCCCGGCGCGTTTCCTGAAAACGACTAACAAACAGGGTCTTGGTGATAATCTGTTTACCGACTGGCGCTATGATGCGTCCGGCAAGCCGCGCCCCGACTTTGTGCTTAACCAGCCAGAAGCTAAAACCGCGCACATCCTCATCGCCGGACACAACTTTGGCTGTGGGTCGTCACGCGAACACGCGCCTTGGGCGTTGCAAGGCTACGGCTTCAAAGCCATCATCAGCACCTATTTTGCCGATATTTTCAATGGCAACGCGCTCAAGAACGGGCTGCTGCCGATTCAGGTCGATGCCGAAACGCATCAGCAGTTGTTAAGTCTGGTGCAAGAAGATCCGAGCACTTCATTGGTGGTCGATCTCGAAAAGCAGACCATCACGCTGCCCGATGGTCGCGCCGTGAAGTTCCCAATTGATGGCTTTGCGCGGCGCTGTCTATTGCAAGGCGTAGATCAACTCGGCTACCTGCACGATCTGGGATCGGATATTGCCGCGTTTGAGGCAGCGCACCCCTCGCGGGTCACAACGACCAGCGCCAACTAACCTAAGCGTTTTCTCTCCGTTAGACTTTACGCAGGCCACACAGCAACAGTGTGGCCTGTTATTGTTTCGCATAGCGCTATCTCCTCAATTCGATTCTGCCCCTCAGATGAATGATCTATAAAAAGCCCTTGACATTCACGTAACGGTAACTTTTAGAATGTAACTATGGGCAAGAAAGGAGATACCCAATGTTTACAGTGGGCGAGTTTTCAAGACTTGCACAGGTTTCTAAACGTCTACTGCGCTACTACGATGAAATTGGTTTATTGAAGCCCGTACACACAGATCAGTGGACAGGTTATCGTTATTATAGTGCAGAGCAGATGTCGCTTTTAAACCGCATTCTTGCATTGAAAGATTTAGGACTTTCGCTTACCCAAATCCGACGGATATTGAGGGACAAAATATCGACAGATGAAATGCAAGGGATGTTGCTTCTGAAGAAAGCTGAAATCGAGCAGCAGTTGCAGGGAGAACTCAAACGAATCCGCAATATTGAATCCCGGTTGCAAGCTATCCGCAATGCAGAAGCCAACAGACCCCTTAATATCGTCCTCAAGCAGATCCCAGCGCAACCCGTTTTGAGCGTGCGAACACTGGTTGAATCCTTTGAAGTGGGGCTAGATATTTCCGGGCAAATTAGGACAGCCATGCCAGAGAAAAGTCCCTATGATTTGTGCTTCTGCATATGTCATAGTGATGGGATTGTCGAGCGCGATATGGATTTGGAAATGGGGCGTATCGTTGAGGCAAAAACTAGCGCCCTAATCGCTCTGGATGGGGGGTTGCAACTCAGTTTTCGCGAATTGCCTGCCGTTGCCACAATGGCGACATTCGTTGTAAAAGGCCCGTTGGAGAACATACATATAGGGTACACAGAGATTGGCCTTTGGGCTGAAGTCAATCGTTATTGTTTTGCAGGAGTCCCACGCGAACTCTCCCTGCAAATTGCACAGAACAGCGATGGCAGTGATCTTATCACTGAAATCCAGTTTCCTGTTGAGCCGATTCGCGAACCCTGAACGCTGCTCCGTACTTTTCTATCGATATTTTCAAGGAAAGGGATTACCAATGACTCTGGAAAACATCGTACTAATCCTTGGGGGAACCTTAACTGGTCTCTTGGCTGGAGTGTTCTATGCTTTTAATGTTGCCGTTGTTCCAGCGCTTCGCAGTATTAAAGGCACTCAACATATTGCAGCGATGCAAGCTATCAATATCAAGATTAAAAATCCAGTCTTCTTTCTTAGTTTTTTCGGGCCAACTATCCTCCTGCCTTTGGCGGCCTATCTGCATCGGGACGGCCCACAGTTTGCTACATTAGTGGCGGCTGCGATCTTGCATATCATTGGAGCAAACGCTGTTACTGTGGTAGGAAACATCCCGCTGAATGATAAGCTCGAAAAAATTGATGTGAGTCGACTCTCTGAAGCACAAGCTGACGAAATACGTCAAGAATTTCAAGGAATAGGATCGTCGTGGATGCGCTACCATAATGTACGGACTCTGGCTGAAACAGCGGCTACCATCCTTGTGTTTATCGTTTGCCTATCCAAGAAAGTGACTGAGTAGGCCACTTCGTTAACGGGAAGCAGTTTAAAAAGCGCCCAAACATCGGGCGCTTTTTTGATTTACAGGGTTGATCGGCAAAAATAGATAGTCGATTGCAGGTGCTTTCACGTAACATGGAGTGTTTATGGACGAAAATCAGAAAACGCACGATCTACAAGCCAGTTACGATACGGTAGCCGAAGAATATGCCCAACGCATCTACGATGAACTGAAAGATAAACCGCTGGATCGCCAATTACTAGACCGATTTGCCCGTGAAGCGCAGCCACCGATCTGCGATATGGGTACTGGGCCGGGTCATGTCGCTCGGTATCTGCATGATCGTGGCGCTGAGGTGTTCGGGATTGATCTTTCGCAAGGCATGGTGGAGCAAGCCCGCCAACTCAATCCGACCATAGAATTTCGGCAGGGGAATATGCTCGCCCTCGACGCACCAGATAATTCATGGGGCGCAATTACCGCCTTCTACTCGATCATCCATGTGCCACGTACCGAGGTCATTACCGCATTGAGGGGGTTCAAGCGTGTACTGCGTCCCGGCGGGCTAATTCTGTTAGCCTTCCATATAGGCGACGAAACTCTGCATATGGAAGACTGGTGGGATAAAAAAGTATCGCTCGATTTCAACTTCTTTACGCCCCAAGAGGTGCAGGGCTACCTCATAAGCAGCGGGTTAGAGGTACTAGAAATGATCCAACGCGATCCGTATCCTGACGTGGAACATCCAAGCCAGCGCTGCTATATTTTCGCCCGCAAACCCCTGTAGAAAAATTATCTCAAAGCCTGAATACAAAAACACGCAGCGGCGAATCAAGGCTTGACCTGCCATACGGTAACGCTAGTGATATTGCCGGGGCGTGGATAGATCGCCAGTTGAGTCCATGATGCTTTCACGGTAGACGGATCGAGGCCAACCGGAACATCCTCGGCAAGCACATACGCAACACCCTGCGATTGCAACGCTTGTTCGATCTGGGCTTGGCCTTGCGCCATGCCGACACAATCCAGCGATGGGCCGGGAGTCAGATAGTAGCGGGCGCGTTTGCAGCCGTCAGGACTCATGCTGGCGATCACGTTATGTGCGCCGACAGTCTGGGGCAGCGCCTCAACCGCTTCGCGCAAGCCATAGCCGGACGGATGCTCGGTGATGTACTGCGCCTGCATGGGCGCGGTTAGCGGGAACGCCGCCGGATCGATATACGCAGTGCGCCACGCGAAAACCCACGCCCAGACTAGCATCAGCAGTGCGCCCACCACAGCCAAGCGCCGCCATTGTATATTGAGTACGGGCAACCTCATGGCAAGCTGTGTCCAACCCACCGCCGCCGTTACCGCCAGCAGCGGCATGACCGTTCCGAAATGCCGATCCAACACTTCGGTACCGAGTACTACCATCACCAGCAGCGGCCCCAACACACTGCCTAGCACGAATATTCCGCGCCGACCTGCCAGTACGCTCAAGGGAATCCCCAACAGAGTCACAGCCCATAAGCCATTGACGGTCAGGGTGGTATCCAGAAAAGTCGCCGTGTTTTGGGCTGTCCGTTCGCCAATCGAAAGCGCGGGGCCGCCGATCCAGCCTCGCGCTATCGAGAAAAATCCATTGCGGGTGGCGCTGTACAGTGCCGCTGGCGCAAATAAGATCAGCGCAATGGCATAAATCATCACGAGCCGCGAGATGCGCTGTCGCCACGTCAAATCGCGAGCGAGCAGCATTGCCAGCAACGGCACACCGAAAAATGGCGCAGCACTGACCTTAAACAGAATGGCTGTGCCAAGCGCTATGCCTGCAATGAGGACGCTGCGCCGCAGTCGCAGACCGGGCAGCAGCGCCACTGTTAGCAGTACCGCGATTGCCCCAGCCTCAATATCGGCGAGCGCCATACGCTCGAAGAAAAACAGATAGGGGCTAGCGATCCAGAACAATCCCGCCAATAGGCCGCCCGCCCGACGACGACTCGCCAGTCTTGCCAACGTTATGCCTGCCGCCAAGCCGATTAGCCCGACAAACACCGTCGCAATCCGTCCGGCGAACACGGGCGACACTTGCGGGTAAAACAGCGCCATCAGCCACACATTGATGATCTTGCCATCCTCAATCGCGTAGAAGGGGTGCAGATTCCAGACCTCAATCGCCCGTGTCAGATGTAGCCCTTCGTCATTGTGTAGGGGTAGTGCGGTCAGGGCCGCCGCACGGGAGGCCACAAATAGCAACATGAGCAGCATTTCAGGCCAGTACCGCCAATATTTAGAATATTTAGAGCGAGGCGAACTTGTCATCGGGACTTTGGCTTTCTTCGGTGGAGCAGCATGATCAATGAATATAGCCAATCATGCCGCATTATTTCATCGCAATCAAAAACCCTGAACGATAAAGCATGGCAAAATGGAGTTCAATAGAAAATTTCACGGTTCGGCGTTGACGAGGCTGGCAGGGCGTGGTAATATTCTCCCAATTACCCGGGGTCGCCAAGAGGCCTAAGGCAGGGGACTGTAACTCCCCTATTCGCAGGTTCGAATCCTGCCCCTGGGACTTTCCACAACCATCCCACCTAGCTCTATACGCTGCTTGACTGATCAACAAACCTTGTGATAAAAAGGTTATGTTCGTTCTGGTTACTTGCCTGCATAATGATAGTAGCAGCATCATCGCAGTAAAGGGAAGCACTCATGTTCGACCAAACCGTACAACAACTCGCTAGCCCCGACCCAGCCATTCGGCGCAAGGCCATTACTGCTCTTGGCACAATGGGCGATTCGCGTGCTTTAAGGCCACTAGCAAATACCTTCAAAACCGATACCGATCCAGCACTGCGCGAACTTGCGTTGAAAGCAGGTCGCCATATCAAAGGGTTAACGGCAGCGGCTCCAACAGGGCCAGCACTTGCCACACCCGCTTCTACACTCCAAAGCCGTGCGCTCTCGAAACCTGCTGAGAGTGCCGTTGTTGCGCCAATACAAACTTTAGCGACCCTTACTCCTATGCCGGAGATTTTGCCGGAAAAGAGTAAGCCGATTGTAAAACCTATCTCCGATCAAATGCGGCAAAATGCCCGCCGAAAACTCGATACCGCGATTGACATGATGTCACGCGGCGAGGGCGAGAAGGCCATGAACGAATTGACCGAGGCAGTTCGCATGGACCCCACCTTAGCCGAAAATTCGCTTGCCCGGAATGTGGTGGTCACGCTAACGGGCATGGATTCCCCAGATGATGCGATGGCGATGATTGTGGAACGGGCAACGGCTCCGAAAAAAGGCAAAAGCGGAAGTGCTAGTATTCCGGATCAGAGCGTTAGTAGTTCGGCTGGCGTTGACAACAGCATGATCGAACTCGCGTTAATGCTCGTCGGAGTGTTTGTTCTCTTGCTCATTTTGGGTTTTGTGGGTCGTTACTGGATAACGAATAATATGGATATCCTCTTGCAATCATCACGGATACCACAATCCGCCACTCGCGTTAACAATCCGCAACTCATGAAATCCTATCTTGACACGATGAAGTCTTCTCTTAATACGATTCTCAGTACCAGTAACATCCTGATCTTTGGATTGTTCGGGACAATTGCCATTCTGTTCAATATCGGCGTTAACTTTGGCATAGGTACACTCATGGGGGGATCGGGCAGCTTGGTTCGCTTTATGAATGCGCTGCTGCGTATATATCTAGTGCAGTATGTACTTGCAGTGATCGGCATTGGGGTAATGGCATTTAGCATCTATAAAGCGATGCCTGTTATCACCATCACGTTGATTGCTTCCACAGTAAACACCGTCCTGAAGTTGCTAAGTTTGGGCGCTTTTATCTGGCAAGTTTATGCCATATCACGTAGCCGTGAAGTGACTATTATCAAGGGTTTTGTTATTCTCATTGCTGGCAGTGTTGTGACAGGCTGTATTGGTGCTATTATTGCATTTTTCGTCATCAATCAAATGGCAAGCCAGATCGTGAGTTTAGGCGGCATTAAATAGACCAGACTGGATAATAGTCTGGACATTTAGCGCATATCTCACCGGATATTTTGCTACATAGGCAGCGACGGCGGTTTACCTTGCGGCATACTTTCATCGGTGTCGAGTGGATTAGCCGCGAGGGGTCGCGCTTGCGTCTGATCAAGATTCGGGTGTGGCGCAGCAGGATTCTCTGAGATCACCTGAACGGGTGGCGGCGATGGCGGCAGAACGGTATCTCTCTGTACCGCTTGGTGGTAGGCCGCCAGATATTCCGCCACCAACTGACGCTGATCTTGCTGATTGGCAGCATTGCGCTGCTCGGCATGATGTTGTACACGTTGCAGAATTTCTTCGGCAACTGCCGACGGATTGGAAATATCGTCAAAGGTCATTGTGCCATGTTCCGCCGCCGTCTGGACAATGACGTTACCAATATTGAAGGTGCGCCCCCAGATATTGTTAATGCGGCTCGTTACGCTCTGGATCTGTGCCAAACTGGCTTGTAGATGTGTCTCGCGCAGATGCAGTGGAGTCCGCATGATGTCCATTACATATTGGTTATCGACGATGTAAATGTCCTCGCGCCAAGTAGCATAGCGCCAGTAAAACCAGATCGCCGTTATCAACCACCAACCAAACACCACGCCCAAAATCACGGTGCCGGGGATCTGGCGCAGCAGCGGAACTCTGCCTGAGAGCAGCACAATGATCACAGGAATCAGCAGTAAGAAGGCGAAAGTCGGCATCCACACCTTGTTCAGCAGGATCAGCCAGTGTTTGTGATAGGTGATCTGATCCCCTTCCACCACGCGCGACGGTGGCACGATTGCCGCCCAAAACTGCCCCAGCGTTGAACGTCGTGCATTTTTCAAGCCCGACAGAGAGCGCATGGGGCCAATCGATTCGGCAGGTGCCGCAAACAGCGAATCAACCTCAGTGCGGATCTCATTTTGAGTCGGCGGCTGTTCTTTACGGCGCTGGATCTGGGCAAAGATGGTCTGCTGAACACGAGCCGGGGTCGGAATAGTATCTAGAATCAGCGGTTGCTGAACCCCTACAACATTCACGATGACATCGCCAAAGCCGATCAAATCCGCGATCAGGCCGCGCCGCGATACATTGACGTTCTGAACGCTGGTTAGCAGCGCTTGATCGCGCTGTTCTGCGCCTGTCAGCAAATAGCGTTCCTCGTGGATAATCCGCTGATTGGTGACCACAAAGTAGTCGTTGCGCCACTCGAAGAAATAGTAGATCGCCAGCAGCGCCGGGATGATGAAGGCCAACGCCAGCAAGCCAAGTACCACGTAAGCAGAAATCTGTGGGGGCAGCCAACTCGCTGCAAAAGCCAATGCGACCAACACCGCGGCGATGATTGCGCCAACGACAGCATGACCCGCAAACGCCCAAGGGTGGCGGCGTGTCAGCAGCACAACTACCTCGTCAGGGCGCACGCGGCGCTGGCTGTAGGCTTGCAAGGCTTCCATGACATCGCGGCGAAGGTTGAGTACAGGCCGAATATCAGGATACGCGGTCAATACCGCGTCGAAGGCAGCGCCACTCAGGACGATCACGGTACTGTCCTGCGCGATCAATACGCTGGAGGCGTGCGCTTGGCTGGCAAACAAAGAATCTTCGCCAACCGTATCGCCCGCCCGCAGCCGCCCGATTTCGCGTTCGCCGCCGGGAAAAGTCTGGAGAACTTCCGCAGTGCCAGACAGCAATATATACAGTCCTCGTGTTGAATCGCCCTGATGGTACAGGCGATCTCCCGGTGCAAAGCGTACTTGCTGGCACGCTGTGGCAACTGCTTCAAGCTGTGGCGCAGAAAGATAGGCAAACAGCGCTAAAGTCCGCAGTCGGGACACAATAGTAGGAGTTACCGTAGACGCATTTGCCATGGGCGGTCATCACCTATAAACCACATCTTCGCAGAGAGTAACCAGCAATTGACCCCGTGCCAAGTGCTAGCGCTATCGCATCCAATTGAGAATAGGCGTAATTCACCTCACCCTGTCCCTTTCTCCACGAACAGCGAAACGGAGTCAATCTGGGCGAGAAGTTCCTCTCCGTGCGCGGTTCACACACCGACACTTTTAAGAGAGTATCGCCACCTATGCCGGACAACGCAAGCATTGTCCCTACAAAATCTCGTTTGGTGTAGGGACAGGGCTCGCCCTGTCCGCTGTCATCCTTCTATGCCAATCTTTTAAAGTGTCGGACGGTGAACCGTTCGTAGAGAGGGATTTAAGGTGAGGATAATTTTGATGCGATAGCCCTAGCGCTCTGCTGAATCTATATCGGGATTCTTATAGAATCCTGCAACCCGTCACGATACAATCAATGCCGTTCAAAGGTACACTCCTCGCCCTACCCCACCCAGACTTTACATTATGTACTCATAACTGCCTAAATAGTGGGGGTATCAGCACAGCGGATCTCTGTTATGCTATACGAGTCTGTACCCTTCAATCTCAATTCAAATCGAGGAGTCGCGGGCATATGTCTAGCGCATCTGTCGTTGTGCCACGTAGAGTCGCAGTACGCCGAGTCCAAACACGCTTCCGACTGGTCGGCGGTGGTGTTTTGGCGGTACTGTTGGCGCTACTCGCTATTGTGCTCTCGCTCAACGCCTATGAAACGACGCTGAGTCAATTTAGAAGTATCGCGTTGAACAACAGCGCGAAAGTCGATGCGGCGGAACAATCGTTGCAGTATGTCGCGTCGATGGCGGCGAATGCTGCCACGTTCGTCATTACTGCCGCCGATAGTTCGTCGCACTGGGCGGCGCAAGATGCCGTCCACAGCGATTTCCAGAAGTTTCGCGATCAGATGTTTGCGGTGCGTAACACGTTAAGTGGCGCACAAGAGCAGGACATCTATCTGAACATTGAGTATTTTTCGTATGACCAGTTCTGGCGACATATCAGTAATTTGCTGACCGCCGAACAGAACGGCGATAAAGCAACTGCCACCAGCGAATACCTTGTGGCGGATAACTATCTACAGAACCAGATCGTGCGGTACCTGCAACAGCTTGAAGCGTTGAACTTTCAGGCGATGGAAGCCACGCAGCAAAGCGCAGCGACGACCATTTGGACGCAAGCCCTGATACTAGGGTTTTTTACCTTGGTACTAGCGCTTGGCCTGACCTTTTTGTCATTCTGGCTGCGAGGCAAGGTTCGCCGCTATCTCACACCGGGCATTGATGTGGCGCTGGTGGTGGCATGGGTGTTAGCGCTGGCAATGCTCATTGAGCTATGGCAAGCGCCGCAGCAGCTTAACCGCATGGTCGAGGATGCCTATCTGAGCGTCAGTGCTAGTTCGCGAGTGCTAGCCGTTGCCAATCAGGGCAATCGCGACGAAAGCGGCTCGATCATCGATCCGAGCCATGTTAGCTATTGGCAGCAAGAGTTCGATGGTTACAAGAATTCCGTCGAATTGCGGATATGTGGGATTAAGGACTGTATGTCTCATAGCTTTCTCTCTGTGAACGACAATAGCCAGATCGATCCGCAAATGTTAAATCAAGCCCGTTTGGTTAGTGTTCAATTAGATCCAACTCAGGGGCAGACTTTCAAGGCGATTGGCGGGATTGCGCCGCTGATTGCCAACGTGACTTTCGACGGCGAAGCCCAAGCACTCGAACAGGCGCGGCTGGCTTGGCTGGATTACCTGACTATCAACACCAAATTGCGCCAATTGGTCGATCCGAAGAACAAAGACTACAGCCTAGACGATGCGATCACGCTGGAAACTGGGACTGAACCGGGTCAAAGCACCGAAGCCTTTAGTCGCTTTACGACAGCGATGGAACAAGAACGCACGATCAATCGTACTGTATTCGATGAGATATGGAATACAGAAAATAATGTATTGCCTGCACATCGCTTGCTCTACGGTTTGGTTGGCTACGTGCTGCTGATTATTTTGGTTGGCGCGGGTGTCTATCATCGCTTCCGCGAACTGTAATCTGGAGTGTTAACCATGTTGAAACGGTTGCAAAAATCAGCGTTGATCGCTGTCTGGGTCGCTGTCTGTCTCGTGCTGAGTGTGCTGCTGTATACGCCCGCTGTGACTCATGCACAGACCGCAAGTAACATGAATGTTGTCGTTGAAGACGCGCCCTCGGATCTTGATCCGGCGAGTTCTTACGACGAAAACTCGAATATCCCGATGCGCGGACTCTATGAAGGGTTAGTCGCGCTCAAGGGCGATTCACTGAATGAGGTTGTGCCAGTGTTGGCAGAATCGTGGGATGCGCCCGATAACACGGTATTCACCTTCAAGCTACGTCAGGGGGTCAAATTCCATGATGGCACAGCCTTCAATGCCGACGCTGCCAAATTTGGCTTAGCGCGGACGATCACTGCCAAACTCGGCACGGACGCGATCCTCGGCACGTTCATCACCAACCCTGACAAAATGATACAGGTGGTCGATCCGTTTACGCTAAAGATCACCTTTGATCGCCCGCAGCCGTTGTTTCTGGTGGCGTTGGCAGCTTCCTACGGAACCGGATTGGTCAGCCCAACGGCGGTAAAGGCTCATGCAGCCGATGACAATGGTCAGACATGGCTGCAAACCCACGAGGCGGGGACTGGCCCCTATACGCTTGGCACCAATGGCGCGATGGACTCTAGCGCTCCCATTGTGCTCAAGCAGTTTCAGGATTATTGGCAGGGCTGGAACGGCAGCCACTTTAGCCAGATTACGATCAAAGTCGTACCGGAATCGGCACTGCGCCGCCGTGCCTTGGAGCGTGGCGAAGCCGATGCAGCAACCGTCCTGCTGCCCGACGACCTGACCAAACTCGCCAAGTCTGGCAACTTCGACACCGATCCGAATCCGACACTGCGCGTGGACTATATTGTCATGGGCGATTACGGTCCACTCAAAGATCCAAGAGCGCGGCAGGCCATGGCTTACGCTTTTGACTATGCCGCCTATAACCGCGCCGAACTGGGCAATCTGGGTCGCCAACCGAATGGCCCCTTCCCGAATACGCTGCTCGGTGCTGACCCCACCACGTTTACCTACACGACGGATCTCAAGCAGGCCAAGCAATTGCTGGACGCTGCCGGGGTTGCGCCGGGGACAGAGCTAACCTTTCTCGCGCCGACAGGACGCGGCGATAATGCTGGGGTAATCTTGCAACAGCAGATCGAACAGTTGGGACTCAAGTTGAATATCGAGAAGCTCGACTTTGACAAATTTAGCGAGATTTTCAGCGGCGATATGAGCGCGGATCGGCCTAACTTCTTCTTGCAATCGTGGTGGCCTGACTACGACAGCCCGTTGAATTACAGTTATCCGTTGTTCTACTCGAAGTCGGCAGGGTCAGGCGGGCAGAACGCTGGCTATTACGCCAACCCTACCGTCGATAAATTGATCGAGTCGTCGCAGACTGTCAAGACGCTGGACGAAATGACCAATATGTTCAAAACTGTACAGCAGGTCGTGACCAAAGACGATCCGGCGGGAATCTATATGGCGCAGTCGCCGGATCGCACGGTGGTGAGTAAAGCGGTCAAGGGCAATGTCTTTAACGCGCTGTATCTTGGTACTTTCGACTTCTATGCAGTTTCACGCTAGTAGGGTTAAACTTCTAGCTAGAAGGGTATGTGTAATCGCCCTCAGCCCCTGTCCTATCCCTCAGAGCGAGGGGGGAAAATCAGTGGTTTGAAAAGCCCCTCGCCTTTGGGAGAGGGGTTGGGGTGAGGGCTACAAGGTGATTTTCATGACACGGGAGTGTACTCGTTATGATGTGCCCAAACTGTAAACATTGGAATGAAGCTGGCGCACGCTTTTGCGAAGAATGCGGCTTTGAACTGACTGACGTTGATGCGGCAGCACAATCGCAAGTGAGCTTGGCTCCTGCCACGCTTGTCCCTGCGCCGCCTGCTGCATCAAATTCTGGCGTGCCCGATCCAGCGCCGCAGACTCTTGTACCTGCTACCGACGCAGCGCCAGCGCCAGTCACTTATAACGGCCCGCGCTTGGTCTTGGGCAGCACAGGTTCGATCTTCAAATTGGGCGATATGACGGTTATCGGGCGCGAAGATCCGACGCTCCAGATCGACTTCGACGGCTATCCTGAGGGCAAATACATTAGCCACCATCATGCCCAGATCCGCAACACGAGTGGTACGTTCTATATCGAGGATCTGGGTAGTTCAAACCATACGTGGGTCAACGATATTAAACTGGCTCCCAATCAGGCCGAACCGCTGCATGACGGCGACAAAGTCCGCATGGGTAAGATCGAGTTGGTCTTTCAGTCGAGTTGATGGAATTGACCTCACCCTAAGTCCCTCTCCCAAAGGCGAGGGACTTGAATACAAATAGCGTTTTCTCCCCTCTACCTGCGGGAGAGGGGCTGGGGGGTGAGGTCATATTTACCGATGTATTGTATAAACCGAGGGTTCAATGAGCGTTAGCAATCCAGTCAAAATCGAATGTCCGCACTGTCACATGCAGACCAGCACCGAAAGCGGATTCTGTGATGAGTGTGGTCTTGAATTAACCAGCCAAGCGGTGAAGCCCGTCACGGCAGCACAGCTCATGGCTTCTGGTACGTCAACTGTCGAGAGCAAATCAACTTGCCCGTACTGCGGTCATGCGCTGCGCCCGAATGCGCGGCACTGCCCGAACTGCGGCAAGAAACTGACTCCGGCGGCGGCTTCTGCACCGACGGCGACTCAAACCGTCGCCACCGCTGGCCCGCCAAGCGCCTTACATGTTGGCCTAGTGATCGCGGATCGCTACGGGCTGGAAAACATTCTGGGCGAAGGTGGCATGGGTCGCGTCTGGAAAGCCTTTGACCGCCACCTAAACAAATATGTCGTGATCAAAACCGTGATCACGCCGGACGATTCACTGCGGAAGGCGCTGCAAAAAGAAGCCGAAGTGCTGATCAATATCCGGCATCCCAACATCGTCGCCGTGATCGACTTCTTTACCGTCGAGACGGAACTGTGCTACGTCATGGAATTCGTCTCTGGGCCAAGCTGGGCAGACGAGATCGAGGAGCCAGTCACGCGCAAGCTGGTACTGCCCATGTCCGCCGAGGAAGCGCTGACCAGAGTCAAAGCGTTGCTGCCCGCCTTCAAATATCTGCATGGGCTAAAGCCGCCGATCATCTACTGCGACTTCAAGCCGGATAACGTCAAGAGTATGGAACTGCCCAACGGTGAACGCATCGAAGTGCTGCTGGACTTCGGCACGGCGTATATCTACGATCCCAATGTCCCGCCTAAGCCGGCACGTGGTACACCGGGCTATCACTCGCCCAACGCTGCCCACCCCGATTGGCGCGATGACTATTTCACCATCGGGCGCACCATTGCAGAACTGGTCGGCATGTCCGAGATCCACACCGAAGAATATAAGTACACGCTCACGTCGCCTGACCAATTCCCTTGGATTCAGTACGACGATTCGTTCCGCTACTTTGTGGAGTGGCTGACCGCCGCCAATCGTGAAGATCGCCCGCAAAACGTGGACGCAATCCTGACCGAACTTGACGGCGTACTTGGCTATGTCAAAGGGCAAAAGCCGGACGGCTTCGCAGTAGCCCGCCAGCGCCAGAAAGCCAACTTCACCAACACGACATTGGATACGATGCGGGCGGTGACAGGTACGGGCTTGGTCACTGGCACCGCCAAAATTGATCTGCCGGAAGTGCCAACCACCAATCCAGCGGCAACCGTCTTACTTAGCGCTCAGGAAGCCTACCAGCAGCACAACATGACTCGTGCGCTGGCACTGGCGAATCAGGCCATTAACAATAACGGTGGCGCATCGGCCTTCATTTTGCGCTCCCTGATCTACAATCAGGCGGGTGATGCCAAGAACGCGGAAGCCGATATACAGCAGGCGCAGCGCCTTTCCGACCCGCAAGTCCAGTGGGAAATGGCGCTTGCCGAAGGCCAGTTAGCCGAAAGTCAGGGTAAGTTCGATCTTGCCGCCGAACGCTACCGCCGCATGATGGCGATCAAACCGGGCGATCACCGGGGGCGTTTGCTGCTAGCGGATCTGTATCGGCGCAGTGGGAACAACCCGCAAGCGATCTCCGAGTATCGCGCTGTGATTCAGGCCAAGCCAAGCGTTGGCCCCGCCTATATTGGCGCATCAAAAGCCTATCTTTCCAGCAACGAACTGGACAACGCGATCAATATTTTGCAAGTGGTTAGCAGCCGCAACACCAGCTACAACGAAGTCATGCTGGAACTGATTGGCCTGTATAATCAGAAGGCGTTGCAAGGCAATGTCGAGAGCCTTGAACAGGCTTCCCGCGCCATCGCTACTTTGCAGGAAAACGGAGTCGAGTCGCGGCAGTTCTATCGGCTCATTGCCGAGTTCTACTATACTGCTTTCAACGTCGCCAAAAAATCCGGATCGCTGCCCAAGATCACATGGCCTAACGATGTCAAGATTGGTAGTATTGGGGATCTGGCGAAGGCGAACGAACATGCGTGGCGCGACTATCTCTCGCGGGACGAAAACGCCAACCGCAACGAGATCATCAATGAGCGCATCATGAGCGCCCGAACGTGGCAGCTTGTGTAAAGTAGCCCTCACCCTAAATTCCTCTCCCTCATGGAGAGGGACTTTCCAGACAAGTGTTTGGCACCCCTCGCCCTGAGGGAGAGGGGCTGGGGGTGAGGGTAATTTACGCCTTACATTGATTGGTATTCAGTAGGCTTATTGGTTTAGGAGGGAATTGGCAATGGCAGACGCATTTGGCTTCAAGACATACTATAACCCGAATATCAGCCCCACCACGAACTCCTTCTGGGGGGTTGTCTCGATCGCAGCAAACGAAGCGCCACAGCAAACTCAAGAAACCGCGATCTCGCTGATCTGCGACGTGTCAGGGTCGATGCAGGGCGCAAAGTTCAATTCGATGATCGAGACGGTAGAATATCTGTTGGTCAACGCTCCGGCTGGCCCCGTGATTAACGTCGTGATCTTCGATGATCACGCTCACGAAGTCTTGCCGCCGACTCTGTTGAAGCCTAGCACCAACCGCAACGATCTGATTCAGACGTTTCGCCGCCTCGCCCGCCAAGTGACGATGTTCCGAGGCACAGCAATGTCTACGGGCATTCGGCAGGCTATCGCCAGCCAACAGACTTTGCGCGGCAACATGGCGCGTTATGGTATTTTCCTGACCGACGGACAGAATACCGAACCCGAAGCGCAACTTGCCGCCGCCGTCAAAGAGGCCGCGCAGTTGCAGATGCACTTGTGCGCCTACGGCTACGGCAACGACTGGAACCCCAAAGAGTTAACCAAAATGGCGGAGATCACGCAGGGGTGGATGCCAAAGGCTGTGCCAAATCCGCAAGACTTGCAACAAGAGTTCTCGGCACTGGTCGCACGGATGGCGAACACCGTTGCTACCGATGTCGCCTTGCAACTGTGGACTCCGGTTGGCGCGAAGATTCTATCGTTGTCACAATCATACCCGGATTGGGTCACAGGTGAGGCCGCGCCACAGGGCGACGGTCACACATGGGTGGTGCCTGTGCCGCCGATGTCTTCCAAAGATCACCGCGATTTTGTCGTTCACATTGAATTGGCAAGTGTTGGCGCGAAAGTTGTCGCCTGCAAGCCGTCGGTGGTCTATGTGGCAGGGGGTCAGCGTATCGAGGAAAAAGGCGATCAGGCTACGTGGGTCATCCTTCAGCAGACCAACGACAATAACCTAACCAGTCAGGTTAACCCGGTGGTGGCGGGTTATTTGGGTCAGGGTCAACTAGCGGCTTCGACCCGCGCCATGACCGAAGCGTTGGCAGTCGGGGATAAGGCCAAAGCCGAACGTCATCGCACAGAAGCGCTGGAGATTGCCCAATCTACCGGTAATCGCGCCATGACCGAAGTCCTCGAAGCCTCCGGTACAGGCAATGAAGTCGCCCGCAAGACAGCCGCATTAGGAACATCGACGGTCAGCCTGACGGAAGAATAGTGACCTGCCCTCACCCCTAGCCCCTCTCCCGCAGGGCGAGGGGGAAACCTAAGTATTTGGGAAATCTCTCTCCTGTGGGAGAGGGATTAAGGGTAAGGGCAACCAATCAACTAAACAATATAAAATTCAAAGAGAATGCCGATGAGCGATCTCGCCTCTATTGCCCGTAAATTCTGTCCACAGTGCGGTTCCGCGAATTTGCGAACGGCCAAGCATTGTACTCACTGTGGCTATGCTTTCCCCACGCGAGGGCTAGTACGTATCGAACGCAGTCCACGCAAACGCTGCGCGGTCTGCAACCATGAGAATCGCTTGGGTGCGAAAGTGTGTACGCAGTGCGGCTACCAATTTAAGGGGGCAGAAGCCGAGCCTCAAGTGAGTACGGAAACCCCCTCGCAAACCAGTGCGCCGCGTGAGCAAAAATGGTGTCCACGCTGCGGCAACGTGTGCAAACTCGACGCGAAAGTCTGTACGCGCTGCGGTCATCGTTTCCGCACCAACTTTGCCCCATCACCGGATGTCACCGAAGCGCCCATCACGCAGAATCCGGCAGCGCCGCTGACCTTGCCGCAAGCCTTCGAGATGCCAACCCGCTTGCCCGATCCGCCTGCGTCGATCCCATCTAAGCCTGCGTCTGCGTCTTCTGCACCCGCTGAACCCCGCACGCCCACTAGCCCGTTGGAAGGTGAAGCCGCGCCAGAGATCTCGCAGGGAGAACTGGACGCGATGCGCCGTGTCTCGCCGGAAAACCTCGATCCCTATGGGCGGCTGGTACTCTCGCTGTTTAAGAAAGGTCGTCGATGATCGTTTACCAATATAATGAGGCATCCATTGAGCACCCCGAACGGTGCGAGGATGCCATTCTCGTTTTCCCCGGCGGCGATGATAAAGCGCCGCTGTTTGTTGTGGTCGATGGCATGGGCGGGCATCAGCACCAGTCGGCAAACGGTGAACTTGTCACCGGGCGCGATGCTGCCCAACTGATTCGTAACGTACTGATCGAAGATCTGGAACACCTGCCGCCGGATATTGACGCTTCGCCCGGTGGTCTGGCGGAACAACGTATTATGGCAGCACTGACCCACGCCAATGAGCGTGTACTGGCGGAACTCAACAGCATCGAAGGGCTAGCTTCCCGGCACCGTGTTGGGGCAGTCCTAACCGTTACGGTGGTCTGCGAAAATGGCAAGCGGGTACTGGTCATGCAGGTGGGCGATACACGCGGCTATTTGTACTCAGAAGGCGAATTGATTCAGCTTTGCGCCGACGAAGATAACATCGAATATTTTGTGCGCGAACGTGGCCTGAGCGAAGATGATGCAGCACGTCTCAGCACCGTCTTGAACGAATACGATGGAGTCCACGAACCCAAAGCCGAAGGAACCATTATGCTGGGAGGTCAGAAATTTGATCTGTATATGGCGTGGCGTTGGTTCCTAGTCGGCAATCCCGCGCTCAATATCCCGGCTGCCAATATCGTGCTGAATGCCCTCGGCATCAATGAGAATAAGCCAGTCCCGGAAATGTCGCGAATCGAGATCGCGCCGGGGGATGTCCTCTTTCTGTGTTCCGATGGACTGTACAAAAACCTCAGCGATACTGAGATCGCTACAGGATTAGAAACGACCAGTGCTAGCGATGACACTGCTCAAAAACTCGGCGGTGAAGCCTTTGCCCGTTCACAGGACACGACCAATCACCGCAGCTACTTTGACGATATTTCGGCGGTGGTGGTCAAGTTCGAGTGAGCGACTGAGAACATTTTAAAGGTTCAGCGGATCACCCCTACAGCGAACCGTATTGTGTAGGGGCCGTCGCCTGCGCGTCCCTGTATTTTTGGAAATACCTACCCAGAAAGAGCGAGATAGTCGTCGTTTTTCTGACCAACATCAACTCACCGTCGGCGCATGATCGATGCCGACAGTCGTGCTGTTCGGCTTATCGATGGGGCGCGGCAGGTGGTGGAACTGAGCGCCTAGACTCTGCAACTGTGTGATCAACTGGGGCAGTATGGCGCGGGTATCCGCATCAAAATCGTGCATCAGAACGATCAAGCCCTGCGTTGCCTCGACAGAATAGTGCGGCGGCGTACCGGCTTGCAAATAGTTCATGATGCCATAAAACCCATTCGCCCCGTTAAGAATAAACTTGAGCCGTCCTTCGGGTGTAGTGGGGCGCACACTTAACGGGATCGACTCGCCGCCGTTGATGTGCCAACCGCTGTAATCATAGACTCCTTTGAGCCAGTCTACATCGTCGCGGATCGGGCGGATAACAGGCGCATACAGGATATTGTGCTCATTGGTTGGATCAAGGAAATCGTTCAGGCTGTTCTTGCCGCCGGGTCGCCGGAACAAGCGCGACTGTTGAAGATAGCGCTGGTAGGCATCGGCATCGGCGGCTTGCAAGACTTCTCGGATACGCGCTTCTGTCAGCAAGAACTGATAGGCTAACCGCACATAACCCGGTTTCAGTTCGACGAGATTGCCACCCTGTGACCACAAATGGTTGCCGATAGCGTGACCATCGGTGATATAGCGCACCATGACGGGGCCGTGCCAGTTCAGGATATGCCGCCCATGCAGAAAAAACGTCGCCACGACCCCATGATCTTTCAGGATTTGCAGAGCATTATCGGTGGGACCAGATTTGAAGTCTTTATCTGGAAAAGGGCCATCATCAAAGGTCAGATACACGTCAAACGGCGCTACGTGAAAACGTCGTGCTAGCCAATTGGATGAGGGGATGAGTCCACCCGCTACGGAAAGCGTGGTCAGTCGCAAAAACTCCCGACGTTTCACAGGAAAACTCCGATACTACTTGCGGGCAATCGCCCAACTATATCTCAAAAAACTTTGCCCGCACGGGGAACAGGGCAAACGCAACAAAATTATCTGTACTGCACTTAGGGATCTGCTGTAGGGACAATGCAAGCGTTGTCCCATAGGCAGCAAGTTAAGGCAAGGAATCCTGCAAGGCATACCAAAGTTGGAAGGCTCGAGGGTGTTGGCGACGCTTGCTAGGACGAGGTGCACAGCGGAGAGCGTGGCGTAAGTGCTGGAAGAAATCCAATAGTGGGGTAAAAAGGCCAAAGCATGTTGAAGTGCAGGCAGATGGAGACGAAGAATATGCAGGGTATCTAAGGCACTCAAGCAATCCTGTTCCCAACCGGAGACGAGTAAAGTCCAATGCGCGAGGAGGATGCCAATGAGTTTGCCATAGCCCTCGCACAATTGGCGATAGGGATCGGCTGAGCGCGAGTGCAAGAGGTGGGCGTGGGATTTCCAGTGTTTAAACAGTAGCTCAATTTGCCAGCGCGTGCGGCCCAAAACATGGGCTTGGTCGAAGGTGAGGTCGGGCACATTGGTCAAATACAGTGTCCAGCGAGCCAAGTCGAGTTGTCGCTGCGGGATGGGGCGCTGGTCGAGGCGAGCTTGCTCGGTCAGACGGGCCAGGCGTTTGGCGTAAGCGGCGGGCGGTAGTGGGGCGGCGAGTAAAGAAGCGGCCAAGGCGGGGCGACCGGCGCCCACCAGCACCGGCATGACCACCGGTTGCTCCCCCGTCAGCAAGTCGTTGAGCGCTAACGGTTGCCCGTCCGCCGTGTACAGAAGGGTGCCGATTTTGTAGCGGGTCAGCCAGTAAATACCAGCTTGACTCCAGCGCTTGAACCGTTTCAGCTTGAAAACCCCAAGTCTGCCAATGGTAAGGCACCTGCTGGCACCGGACGCTCAATCACCTCGGCGCGTTGGTCGTTGTCTGATAAGGCCAACACGCAACCTTCCAGTTGACCGCGTTGTAATTCGAAGCGCACCCCCAGTTTCTGCGGGGCACTACGCCAAGGTAGCCGGGTACAGTCCGTGATGTAGATGCCCTTAAATGACGACAGTACCACCAGTTTTTGTTCACTTTGCACTAACAGGCTCAACGCCCGTTCGACCATTGCCTGCATAAAGGCCGCCCCAGCGGCATTAAAACGCTGATCTAACCCTTGCACACTCAGCCTTAACCCGGCTTCCACCGCCTGATGATGCGTTTGTTTGCGCGTCGCCTCCGGCTGCATTATCCCGCCCAAAATCAGCGTTTGGGCAAAACTTGCCCCCGTCACCTCCCGTTGCCGCCGGATAAATCCCGTCCTTTTTGCCAAGACACCCGCCTCACGTCGTAGAAATTTTTGCAATTGTGTCGTCAATTCGGCTATTGTTGTCATCAGAGGGTCCTCTAGTGTTCTGTGAGAAGTCGCTAGCCTACCCTCTTTTGCCTTAACTTGCTGCCTATGGGACAACGCCTGCCCTGTCCCTACAGCAATACGGTATTTTGTAGGGGTCGGGCCTGCCCTGTCCGCTATAGGGTGGAACTTTCATTTTAATGCAGTTGTCCTACATAGAGGACTTTTAGCATTTGCATAGGCGCTCACTGTGGGTATTCTTGACGAATAGAGTGATTAACCTATTTGATACTCAGGAGAATAATCGTGGCGAAGCAACTGCGACTCGCATTGATTGGCTTTGGAACAGTCGGGCAGGGATTGGCAGAAATCCTACAATCCAGCGCCGACTTGTTGGCAGCACAGCAAGATATTCACGCCGAAATCGTCGCAGTGTCGGATCTGCTCAAAGGCTCGGTCTACTGCCCCAGCGGGCTGACGATTGATGCGCTCTTGGCGGCTGGACGCAGCGGCAATCTGGCATCCTATCCTGATCAGCCGGGATTGGTACGCGGGCTGGATGCGCTGGCGACTATCGCCCAGTCGAATGCCGATGTGATTATCGAGGTGAGCTATACCGATCTCAAAACGGGCGAACCTGCTTTGAGCCACGTTCGGGCGGCTTTCGAGGCAGGCAAACATGCCATCATAACCAACAAAGGCCCTGTCGCGCTGGCGTATCGGAAACTAGCAGATCTGGCAAAACGCCAAGGCGTGTTTTTCGGCTATGAAGGTACGGTGATGAGTGGCACTCCGGCGCTGCGTATGGCACAGACGGACTTGGCAGGCTGCACGATCCACGAGGTGCGTGGGATTTTGAATGGGACAACCAATTATATCCTGACACAGATGGAAAACGGCGCACCCTATAGCGCTGCGTTGGCTGAGGCACAACACCTCGGCTATGCGGAAGCGGAACCGTCCGGCGATGTGGAAGGCTTTGATGCGGCGGGTAAACTGGTTATTCTCGCCAATACGGTACTCGGTGCAGCGCTTGGCATGAATGATGTAGATCGTACCGGGATTACGGGCTTGACCCCTGCCGATATTGAAACCGCCCGCGCCAACGGTCAGCGCTGGAAGTTGATCGCCCGCGCCGTCCGTACCGACACAGGCATTGCAGCATCGGTGCGCCCTGAACGCTTACCACTTGCCGATCCACTAGCCAGCGTCGGCGGCGTGAGCAACGCTATCACCTATGACACGGATATGCTCGGCGCAGTTACGCTGATTGGCCCCGGCGCAGGCCGCAAGGAAACCGGATTCGCCATTCTCTCGGATCTCGTGGCGCTAGCTCGCACGCTATAATTTCCCGATGTGAGCGAGAATAGACTCCATTCCCACTGGAATCAGATGGCTGCAATTCTGTATAAATCTATACAGAATGACAGCCAACAGCGCTTGAGCTAGTGGGAAGTCAGGCCGCTATTTTTCGATACTCGACGCGGGTTCGGGGATGCTAATTGGTCGCTCCAGCGCAATGCCGTCCACTTGACTCCACGCGGTGATCTGCCAATTGTCGCTCACATTGGGAGCCTCCGACCACGTAGGCAGCGGCATCAACAGATAGTCTGCCAACGCATTGACATACGGTTCGTAGAGGCGGCGGAGTTCCATTAATCTGTCCACGTTGATCCGTTGATGTCTTGTCGCGAATAAGTTCTGCGCCAAAGCGAGTTCAGCGGGGCGCAGCCGATCTCGCATCGGGACATGGGGGGGTGTGGCGTAAACTTGGCTCAGATCGACTGCCGCATGACGCGCCATTGCAAAAGTCAGGTTGGCGGCTTGCCCTGTCGCGCCATCAAAGGTGGCGATGACCAATGCTGAGGCATCCAGCACCATCGTCAAGGCTGCCAACCACGATTCGTTTTCATGTTGGGAACGGAAGTAGCCGAGGACCGGATAGGACATATGGCTCTCCAATACTTCGGCTGACCAGCGTTCCCAATCCGCGAAGAACGAGTCCAAGTGGGTGGATTGGGTCACTTGGCAGAACCGTTGCAACAGTTCAATGGCACTCGGCGGCGATCCGGCGCGTGCGTCCAGCAGCGAGATATTGACCTCACGGCGCGAAAAGGCTTGATACAACAGCGGCACATACGCCACCACGAGTCCGAGAAACGCAAAGCCCGTGCCTGCCTCGCCAACCGTGATAATGCGTCCCAGCGGCGTAAGTGGTACAACATCGCCCAAGCCCAGCGTGAAGAAGTTCGTGCCGCTAAAGTATAGATAGTGGATCAAACTGGCTTCTTCCCCCGAAGAAAACGACGCGCCCCAATGCAGCAGCCCAAAGCCAAAAATGAGTCCGATGGCCCATACGCCAAGCAGCAATAACAGCGAGAGTGGCCCATATAGTCCCAGAAAATTCTCGCGATCCCGCTCGGATTTCTTGCGCGCCACCGCCGACCATGGACTCCAAGTCAGGCGGTAGAACATCGAGGTAAGCCGCCACTGACGGGTAATGCGTCGTGGCAGCACGACAGTCTCAAACGCATCCCATAGAATGATGAATATCAGCGCCAGACCAATCAACATGATGAGAATTTGCATTGCGTTCCCCTGTTTTACAGCTACTCAATAGTTAACGCCCGTATGCCGCTGAGGTAGATTTTAACCGTCAGCGGCCTGTTATCACTGTGCAATTCTACAATGAGACGGGCAGATTCCCGGTTAGCTCATTCCGACAAGAAGCGGGGCAGGTAAAAGCTCAAGAAGTGCAGCGGTGTACTGCCAGCCGTGAAGGTGGCAGCCGGAGCATCATGGCGCGCCAGAATAACATCATACTGACCGAGCGCCGCTTCGTCATCAGCGTTCCGCAGCCAGCCTTGACCATCAGTCACATACAGGAACAAATCTTCGTCTGCCGCTGGCGGCTCAAACGGTGTGGTGCCACCCGGTGCTACGACTGTCGCCGCGATCCGCGCATCGACGTGCGACTCAACGGGTGACTCCGCGCCGATTAGGTGATAGGTCGTCGCAGTATCGGATCGATAGGTCGGCAGATCGCTCTGGTCAACCTGCTCGTAGTGCGGCGGCAGTTCGATATAGGTTGGATCAGCGACAAACCAGATTTGAATGACCCGCACAGGTTGATCGGTCTGGTTCAATTCCTGATGCTCGATCCATTCGCCGGAAAACATGCGTTGAAGTTCACCTGCGCGAATGTCCCCCTTGCCGCCTGTGGTGTCCTCGTGGTGGATAGTCCCTTCGAGTACCCACGTATAGATTTCCAGCCCGCGATGGGGATGCCATGTGAAGCCACTGTGTGGCGCGATCTGGGTCATGTGAGCGGTGAGCATATTCCCCAACCGTTGCAAGGGACTCCAGCCGCCGACGGCGAAATGCGAATGTAACCAGTCTACCGGATGAACGCTCGGAAAAGTATCCGCCGGAAAGTGATGTAACGCTTGCGATTGGGCAAACCCTTGTTGAATGCGCGATTTGAGCATGGTGTCTCCACGTCTGTTGAGTTTTTGTGTGAGAAAGTTGCGAGGTAAGTAGGTCAACCTTATAGAAGCGTTGACACCCTAGAAACTTTCGTCACCACAAATTGTCTAACACGCTTGATCTCTCTGTGCCGTACTTCCTGTAGTGTTTACGCCACCCTTGGGGGAGACGGCGTATATGACGTATATAGCAAGCCCATCAGCAGTCGAATGCCGACCAGCAGATGTCATTCCGCAGCCGCTCGTCATCCAGTACAAGTTCGCGAATCTCCTCCGGTAACTGTTCGCGCTGCCATTGGCACTCAAGCCAACCGGCGGTCTTGGCCTCACCTGCGGGGGCAGCCGCACGCACCGCCTTGATCGCATAGGCGGCTGCCCCAAGTTCGTGGGCGGCGACATGCGCGACCACCGCCGCCTGACCAGCAGCATACGCCGCTGACCGGGCGGCTCCGCTCAACTCTCTGGCAGCCCCTTGAGCCATGCCGCCCGCCGTGCGGGCTTGAGTCATCGTGCTCTCGCCGCGCACCCACGCTCTAACCTGTTCGATGGCCTGTCGCGGGCGCATGTCCGAAGGTTGAGCCAACTCGAAGTGGTGCAAGACATGCTCTGCACACACCGCCGCCCACAAAGCGAGAAGGTGATGGTGCGAGTCCGTGAGCGTCCCGCCGCGGCGTATAGTGATGAAGCGGGGGTCGCGTTCTTTGGGGAGGATCATGGCTGCACCCTTTCTGGTTGCATCTGCCCAACGGCTGGCATTACCGGCGCTTTGCCGCGCAGACCAGCCGCCGAAACGGAATCAACTTGATGAGCGAAAAAGAGCGGCGAAACGGAACGCGGCGTAGCGTCCGGTGCATGGCATGTTTGGCGCGTTTTTGCCTTGCTATGCGCTTTGTTTAAAGCTCATCCTTTTGTTCATTCCAAAGTAGAAATTTTGTATTTCTTTTATATAAATTGTTCGCGGATCTGCGAGCTAGCGTAATCAAGGATCGTTACCACGATGCCAATTAGCCAGATCGCAATTCCGGCGGAGTCGTAATCAGATAATCGAATCCATTGGATCAATAAAAATCCAATGCCACCGCCGCCTACCACGCCAATAATAGTTGAAGCCCGGATATTGATGTCCCAGCGATAGATGGTAAATGAGACAAAAGGTGGGATAACTTGCGGAATAACCCCATGGACAATGACCTGTAACCAACTGGCACCTGTGGCTTGGATCGCCTCAAGCGGCCCCTCCTCAATATTCTCAATGGCTTCGGAGTACAACTTACCCAATGAGGCTATCGTATGCAAAGCCAGTGTTAGTGTGCCTGCAAATGGCCCCAACCCGACCCAGATAATAAAAATAAACGCCCAGATCAGCGGTTCGACAGATCGAATAATATTAAACAGGGTACGCACTAGCACGTAGATGGCAAGGGTAAATCGATTGCCTGACATCAAATTTTTAGCTGCCAGAAAACTTAATGGAAAGGCCAACACAATGCCGAACAAGGTTGACATCAGCCCTAAATAGATAGTTTCTACCATTTTGCTCAGCGCCAAGATCAAATTGGCAGAAGGGTGCAACGCACCAGATTTCTGCTCCTGACGCATGGTGAGTTTGCTGCGGGTAAAGCGCGTGTTGTTTCCGCCGGGAATGCTAAAGGCAGGGATGTTTAGGTCAAGGGTAAATGTCCCTTTTGCGTCGGTATCCAGTACGACAAACCCGCCTGCGCGTGGGCGAAACTCGCCGCTGTCCGGTGGTTCCCACCACGCGGTTGTTTCCTCATTCGGGCGAAACCCGCGCCCCTCAATGTGCAAAACGGTACCTAGCGGATCACGCTCGCCATTTGGCTGGATTTCGCCTGCCTTATCGCCACAGGTGGGACTCACGGTAAGATAAGGCGCTCCCACGACTTCCTCAGTCGTTTCGGGCGGAGCGCCACCGCAGGGTACATCCACATAAACCGAAGCCTGATTTTGCTCTACCCCCTGTACAAACGCACTGCCCCAAGGCCATGCTATTTGGGCGAGGCGTGGGCCAATCTCAGATAGGCGTGTGATCATCTTTTCGACGTTGATCTCGGTAACATCCCAGCCGATGACAAAAAATGCAAACATACCCAGTAGCAGAATGCGGCTTCCCGACAGCGGATGCCCCTGTGCGCTGCGTACCGCATCCCAGAGGCTCCAGAGGTAAACCAGTGCGATACAGACAAACAGAAAAATCCCTAAGCCCCACGCCGCGCGTACCTGTGCTTCGGTTGGCGCTTGGGCAACCGGGCCAATGTAGTTAACACCGCCAACGCTCATGCGCCAGAGGGCTAACAAGGCAACGGTAGGAATAAACAGCAGCACAGCAAAGCCGCGTCCACGCTGACCCGCATAAATCTGTCCAAAACCGGGAATAAGGGCAAGGATAAACGCAAGGATCGCGGAGCGGCGCGGCTGGTTAGCAGAACGTGAAGCCATAAGTTTCGTGTTTACCCCACAATGCTGCCAAGTCGGATCGCGTCTTCGCCATAAATCTCTTTGAAACGCTGGTCATCAATCGCCCGGATCGCTGCATTATCGCCTTCGTAGACAAGCCGACCATCGCGCAAGCCGATCACGTGGGTTGAATAACGCTGCACCAGATCAAGATGATGCAAGCTGCACAGAACGGTAATGCCGTCTTGCTTATTTAACTGCTCTAAATAGCCTAAAATAGAATGGGCAAGTACCGGATCAAGGCTTGCCACTGGCTCGTCTGCCAAAATAATGGTGGGCGACTGCATTAATGCACGGGCAATGCCTACCCGCTGCTGCTGCCCGCCGCTCAGTTCATCGGCGCGATTGTTGGCTTTGTCGGCAATGCCCACCCGCGCAAGCGCCTTATGGGCGCGGTCATAGTCGGCACGCGGAAAATAATTTATGAGACTGTACAACGGCGGGACATAGCCGAGCCGTCCCGCCAATACATTCGCGATCACGCTGGATCGGTTTACCAAATTGAACTGCTGAAAGATCATGCCAATCCGCCGCCGAACCGTTCGTAGTTCGGGGCGTTTGGCTTTAGTGATATTGACATCATCTAGCCAAATATCACCACTGGTCGGTTCGACAAGGCGATTGATACACCGCAACAATGTCGATTTACCTGAACCACTGAGGCCGATAATCGCCAAGAATTCGCCATCCTTGACCTCAAAGCTAACATCATCCAAAGCCTTTGTGCCTGTGTCATATACTTTAGTCAGGTTGGCAATTCGCAGCATCGACTATTGCTTTCTGGTATCGGCCTCAGTCATATCATTACAGGTTATTTGGCAGGTGTGGCTGCCATCATCGCGGCATCGGTAGCGCCCATTGTTGCTTCGGCGGTTGCAACCTTCTTGGGCATTAAGTCGTCGATCTTTACGCCTGCTGAGTCAAGCTGCTGGCGGAAATCGTTAAAGAAGGCATCTTTGGCTTCGGAAACACCCGTCCAGTTATAGACCTTCTTGATCAAGTCGGCGTTTGCCTTATCAGCGGCAATCTCTACAATCGCCTTCGTGATGGCTGCCCGCTGCTTGGCATCGAAGCTAGGCGCAAAGCTCACCGTATCGTTGGGGATAGCGGCGGAATACTCGATCACGACCACTTTTTCCATAACATCAGGATATTTCTTCAGGATAGTGCTGCGTGCATCGTCAAAGGTTGACCCTGCATCGCAGTTGCCGTTGTAGACATTCTCAACGACTGCATCGTGACCACCCACATCAACCACTTGTTTGAGATCGGTATCGGGATTGATGCCATTAGCCTTGAGCGTAATGCTCGGAATAATCCAGCCAGAGGTCGAGAGTGGGTCAGGGCGGCAGAACGTCTTGCCTTTCAGATCGGTAATCTTTTTGATACCCGAATCAGCCTTGGTAATGAACTGACCGCGATAGGTCGTACTGCCATTGCGAACACTGACCAAACCAACATCGGCACATTTACGGGAACTGGCGAGGATGTAGCCGAAGGTATTTAATGCGCCTATCTGGGCTTGACCATTGCACATGGCCTCAACCACACCCGCGAATTCGGTAGACACCACAGTCTTGATCTTCAAGCCAGTTTTGGCACTGACCAGATCCGCTAACCCTTGGGCGCTATCGAGGACGGCTTGGGAGTTTTCTGAGGGGACGAATGCCCAAACAATCGTGTCACTAGACATTGCCGCCGCAGTGGGGGCTTCGGTAGCCGCTATCGTTTGCGAAGTGTTACTGGTAGCAAAGCCAGCAACCACGAACAGGATTACAATCAATAAAATGGTTAGTTTCTTGAACTGCATGGAATTTTCCTTTCGATTCGATATAAATGGGAACAAAATTTCTCAGAGTAGCCACAATGAGAGTCGAATCGAAATTTTACAACATGCTATAGAAATAAGCATTTAGTAAAAACTCTAAACTGCTGTCCAAGTCTCTAAACCGACTAGGCTTTATCAATCCTGAGTTTGTCTGGATAATAGAGATATGGAAACGCAAAGGCTAGTCCAATGATAAACAGCAGCAGCGCGACAATGGCGGGGAATAGATGCCACAGGTCAAGATAGCCCACCACAAGATGCACTCCGATTCCGGCGACGAAACCCGATCCGCCAGCTAGCAGAAGTGTCCACCAGACCCAGCGTGCGCCCTGTCGAAACCCCCACAGCGAGAGCAGCAGCACGGCAAACCCAACAGAGATTAGATTGCCGCCAAATCCTACTCGGTCATGCGCGATCAGTGGCAACAGCCGCGTATTGGCAGCATTTAGGGCTTCGGAGCTAGTCTTGAGAAACTGCAAGTCTTCCGGCACAAACACATGCGTCACGCCGACGGTGGTAATCCCAATACCCGCCAACAGCAGACCTACACCGATCACGACAAAGAGTAGCGGTCCCCATTGACCTATCCACCAACGCCGATTGTTGGACAAGTTGGGCGGTGTAACGGGCGTGACAGCAGTTAATGTGGAGTACATCCCCAGTACGAATAGCGGTAGCAATCCCACCGTTAACAGCGCGTGGATAGGATCAAAGTAGCCAAAGCCTAGAAAAAGGAAGAAGCTCAAAAAGCCCGTGATTGCCGAGATCGCGATGGCCTGCTTTGCCCAATCGCTGCCCTGGCGAACGCCCCATAACGCCAAGCCAAGGTACAGAATCCCCGTCGCCAGCATGGTTCCCGCTACCGTCACTCGATCATGAGTCATGAAGGGCAGTAAGCGGGGGTTAATCGCGATCAATTCGGATCGTGATAGCCCGACAAAGGCTTCGTCGTAAGGCAATACGGTTCGTGTAGCCGCCACGATCCACACCACGATACCGCTGATAGTTAGCCCTAGCCCCAACAGAGCAATCCACAACCACGACGGGACGTGAAAGATCGAAGCGGCGGGTTGAGGCAAAACTTCAGGCGGCGTAGGTCGATAGTAGGCAACGGCTTCGTTGATCCGTTTGGGCAGACCCGGCCCCGAATAGACCAGTCCGCTGTGAATCTGGATGAGGGCTGCCCCGGCTTCCAGAAAATCTAGCGCGTCTTGTGGCTCCACAATGCCGCCGGAGCCAATAATCGTGATTTGATCGCCGTACTCAGCATGAAGCAAGCGCACAGTTTGCAAACTCTGGGTGCGCGTTGGCGCACCGATCAGGCGTTGCCCAGCACTGGTTCGCAGCCCGCCACTCACGACGATGCCGCACACGCCACAATCTAACGTGGTGCTGACAAGTTGATCGATCTGACGGGTGGCGAGATCCGGTTTGACATTGATAAGCAGCGGGCGGGATACTGCATTGGCAGATTGTGCCTCGCGCAAGATAGCTAGATGATCCGCCCACTGAGCCATATCCCACGTACCATCGGTCAGTTCGCGCTGACACGCTAGCGTGAAAAAGCTGGCAAAATCGGATAGGCATTGGATAAGGCGGACTCGTTCATGGGCGGCTTGGACTGCATCAAGGCCGGGCTGATAGCCTAACCGGATACCGATGGGAACGGATACCGCGTCGCGTTTTGCATACTGCTCAAGGCGGGCAGCCAATTTATCCAACCCCTGATTAACCGGAACATCGGGATAGCTCAAGGCTTGCTGCCGAATGTGTCGCGTAATGGTTTCTGAGGCGTGAACCGGCTCCAACGTAACGGGGCCGATCTCAAGAAAGCCAAAGCCGAAATGGGCTAGTCCCGCTGGTGCGATCCCTTGAATATCCAGCCCTGCGCCAAGCCCAACCGGACTGGCAAAGTTTAGTCCAAAGGCCGAGCAACGGACAACTTCCGGCGGCTGCATGTGTCCGAGTAGATCAAAGACCGCCTTGCCAAAAGGTAACGCCGCCAATGTGCCTGTTGCGTTCAGGGTCAAGTCTCTGGCCTTTTCGGCTGGAAGCTGAAATAGCCAAGGGCGCAGCATAGGTTGATATGACCAATCAGGCATGTACTTATCCTTTTAAAGCGATAGTACCTTTTATCACTTATTGAATTTTCTAAATTTAGTGTAGGATAATTCCAGAGGCGTGTCAATCTATGGCACCTCAATGCCATGCGGGGCGTTGCAAACAAAATGAGTTGATGCTACGCTGTGGATTAACTCAATGTCAGGTCGATGTCACGATGGAATTGAATTGTGAGCCGTGCGAATAACCCTCAATTTTGCTGCAAAGGAGCCTTTTATGGTGCGGCGTATTTTGCCTAGAACGATTTATGGTGCGATTGCTGTGTTGATCTGTGTGGTGCTGAGTGGACAATCCGCCCATGCACAGAATGAGCGCAGTTTACACTGGGATCGCTACGATGTGACGATTGACAATATCGTCACCAAGTCCAACAGCTTTGATATAACCGAGTCTTATCTCCTCACGATTGATCAAGGCCCATTTCGGTTTGGAACTGCCAGCATTCCATTGGGGCGTACTACTGGCATTGACAACGTAACCGTGTCCGATGGCGGTGTGGCGCTGTCGCCAGAGTGCGACGAGTCGCCGGGGACGTTCTGTGCCGACACAAGTGGTGGCAATCTCAACGTTAAATATATGTTTACATCAACAGCCCAAACAGGCGAACAGCGTGAGATCCAATTTAAGTATTCTGTACACGGCGCACTACGATCCTATGCTGGCGGCGACCAACTGTACTGGACGGCTGTCCCCGCAGACCGCCCTTTCTCAGTCTTTGCGTCAAAAGTTACCGTGAATATGCCCGCAGACCGCCCTCCTCAGGTTTACACCAGTTACCCGAATACGTGGAAGCAAACCGTTGAAGGCAACACACTGACATGGATTGGGCCGGGCGATCTGGGCAGTAGCGGCAGTGTCGAAGTGCGAGTGCAGTATGCACATGATCCGGCAATGACCGTTCCCGCTTGGCAAGCGGCCTTTGACCGTGAGCGCGATTATGTCGAAAAGATACAGCCTTTGGTCAATCTGGGGCTGCTGGCGCTTGGTGTGCTGTTCGCGATTGGCGGCCCCACCCTGATCTTTATCCAGTATGCAAAACATGGTCGCGACCCCGAAGTGCTAGTTGTGCCTGAATATTTGACCGAACCGCCCTCGGATGAACCGCCGGGAGTGGTGGGTTCACTGATCACTGAGCAAGCCAATATGCAGTATATTCTAGCGACGCTGATCGATCTTGCCCGCCGCGGCTTTATCGTGATCGAGCAAACCAAAACCTCAGAGTTACTGGGAATGTTGAGCCATACCGATTTTGTCTTTCACCGCACCGGGATCGATGAGACTGGTCTGCGCGATTTCGAGAAACTGCTAATGCGTGGGGTTTTTGGGGGAAGTACACAGGCGACTTTGGCTTCACTGCGTAACAGCTTCTATACACATATTTCAGGTATTCAGAGCAAACTGTATGCTGCCCTTGTTTCGGACGGCTACTTTACCCAGTCGCCAGAAACAACCCGCACCACTTGGGCTGCTGCCGGAGGGGCAATCGCGGTAGTGGCAGGCGGACTCACCTATGGAGCATTCAAATATGCCGCCAGTATTTCGCCGTTTATCGGCATACCGTTTATCGGTCTGGCGATTACAGGCGTAGCGATGTTCTTCGTTGCCAGCTACATGCCCGCCAAAACCGCCAAAGGCGCGCAGGAAGCCGCTCGCTGGAAAGCCTTCCGCACCTACTTGAAGAACATCAAGAAGTACACCAATGTTCAACAAGCCACTGACCAGTTCGAGCGCTATATGCCCTATGCTGTCGCCTTTGGCTTGAATCAGGAGTGGATTAGGCAGTTTTCGCCAGTGCTAACCTCTATGCCGTCATGGTACTACCCGACGTATCTAGGCGGTCCGTGGCACAATGGCTACCAGCGCGGGATGCACATGAATAACATGAACGCGATGGGAGATTTTAGCCATTCCGTGAGCGGGCCGGGTGGCCTGAATGAAATGAGCAAGTCAATGACCGATGGCCTAAATGCCATGAGCACCGGATTGACCAAGATGCTCAACGATGCTAGTACCGTGATGACCAGCAAGCCGAGTAGTTCTAGCGGCGGTAGCGGTGGTTTCAGCGGCGGCGGATCGTCTGGTGGCGGGTCATCGGGTGGTGGCAGTCGCGGCTTCGGTTGATTTAGATTTAGGGCGGGTGCAAAGGCGTTTACCTCATCCCCTATCCCCCTCTCTGTTCGCGGAGAGGGGGAGTCATGCGTCTCTGGAAGTCCCTCTCTACACAGTATAGAGAGTTTGGGTGAGGATAATTAAAAGCAGTCAGGGACGCGGAATTTACTTCTTACACACATAGGATCGCATCATGAATTCAAATCGTCTGATCGGAATCATCTTGATCGTGGTTGGCCTGATCATCGGCGCAATCGTCGCGGCGTGGCTGTTCACCAATGAGTCCTTGCAAGGGCCAGCGCGTATCTTGGGGCTAGGCATCGCGCTGCTGATTCTGGTTGCGCCGTTGGTCGGCGGGGGAATCTATCTGGCAACGATGGGTCAAAAAGAAAGCGGTCAGCAAGCCGAAGCTCAACAGCAGCGCAAATTACTGAACATTGTCCAGAGTCGCGGCTCGGTAACACTCAACGATATGGTGCTTGAGATGCAGATGCCGCAGGACAAGGTGAAAGCGATGATCTATAGTCTGGTCGGGCTAGGGGTGTTCAGTGGCTATATCAACTGGGACAAGGGCATGTTGTATTCCAGCGAGGCCAGCAAACTCCGCGACCTGAAACAATGTCCAAACTGCGGCGGCGAGATCACACTCACAGGCAAAGGAGTTGCCAAGTGTCGTTTTTGCGGCACAGAATTCTTCTTATCGTAGGCTAAATTTGATCAAATACGCGGCACTATTTTAGGCTAGTGTCGCGTGTAAAGTCATTTCCCTCACCCTACAGCGCTTGTCAGGTAGCTTGAACCACAAAGAAGTGACAGAGTAAGCAGAAATTACAGGCCGCAACAAATTGGCAATCTGTAGTTGATAACTTGGGATAATCCCTTACAAATAGTCATCATAATCTTTGATGTCCGGCTCTTTGCTATCGTCAAAGCCAACGCGGAGCAAATCTTCAGAGGTAAAACGAAGATCAGTTTTGCCGAAGAAAATATCAAACAGTTGGTAAAGTAATTCATAGTAGCTTTGCCTAAGATGTCGTTCTTGTTCAATGACATTGTTAAAAACTTGAAGCGCTATTTTACGCTCTGGGTTTTGCTCTGCCATGTCAAATAAAGTAACGTATGGTCCACCTTCCATCCAACTACCACTAACATATCCTGCCCGGATTCGCTTGATCAAGTTATCGTATACAACTGCCAATGTCCAATCTCTGCCGGAACGCGAACCGGGCCGTCCGATGTCAACCTTCACATCGAATAAAATTTCCAGCGTCATAAGTAAACCGGAATAATAATCCTGAAAATCAGGATGGATACCACTCACTTGCGGCAGCTTGAGATACGTTTCTAGAAGTTCCTTGTAGGTATAGTTTTTGTTCATGGTATTGGGTAAGCGAGTGTTTAACTTCTACTCCTCAAGAAGACCGGGAAACGTATTTAAGGCGACTGTCAGATAAGTTGATCCCACTTTGTCATACACCTTCTTGGGGCCACCAACCCGACAACCGCTGTAAATGACGACTACTACATTGTGCCCGCACTGTGTAGAGAGGGACTTGAACACCGTCTGCTTTCCCCTCTCCGTTCGCGGAGAGGGGCTAGGGGTGAGGCAAATTTCTGCATACCTTATTGCTTGAACGCCGCGATCTGTTCGCGCAACCCCTTGCGATCCACTTGCGGGTAGTCATCCAGCAGCTTATCGAAGGTTTCCATATACTCAACCACTTGCGGATTGGTACGAGCTTCAAAGCGCATGGTGATCGCAGGCTGTGTATTGCTAGCGCGAACCAATCCCCAACCATCAGGGAACATTGCCCGCGCCCCGTCCACGTCGATTACCGTGTATTTTGCTTCCAGCTTCTTTTTCATCGCATCAATCATGGTGAACTTGATGTCGTCTGGCGCAGACATGATGATCTCTGGCGTGGCAACCAGTTTGGGAATACTGTCGAACAATTCGGTGACGCTTTTCTGTGTCTTGCTCAGGATTTCGATCATCTTGAGCGAGACCAGCGGCGCATCGTCAAAACCGTAGTAATCCTCACCGATGAAAATATGCCCGCTGACTTCACCGCCAAGCAGTGCGCCTTCTTCGGCAATCTTGGCTTTCATCAGGCTGTGACCAGACTTCCACATGATCGGCACCCCGCCGTGACTGCGAATCTCATCAAAGAGGGCTTGGCTGGCCTTAACATCAAAAATGACTTTTGCGCCGGGGTGACGTTCCAGCATATCGCGGGCAAGCAGTGCCAACAAACGATCTGCGGCAACATGGTGTCCATGCTCATCGATAATGCCGCAGCGGTCTGCATCGCCGTCAAAGCCAATGCCCAAATCGGCTTTGTGATCAATGACTGCCTGTTCCAAATCTTTGGTCGTTTCGGGATCTTCGGGGTTCGGCAAGTGGTTCGGGAAGGTGCCATCCGGTTCGCAATACAGACACACCAGATCGAGGCCAAGCTTCTCGTAGACTGGCCCCATATACGATCCACTCATACCGTTGCCAGCGTCCACAACGATCTTGAGCTTACGTGGCCCCAGCTTCACATGCTCAGAGATCGTCTGCATGTGCCGCTTGACCATCTCAGGGTCGTTGTCTAATGTGCCGCTGCCCGTCAGGAAATCATCATTTTGGATCAACTGCAAGATCGCTTGGATTTGGTCGCCGGAAAGGGCCAACTTGCCAAAGGCCATCTTGATGCCGTTGTATTCAAGAGTCAGATGGCTGCCCGTGACCTGAATCCCGCCGCCTTTGTCGCCATATTGCGCGGAGGCAAAATAGACAGTAGGGGTCATCACGAAGCCAATATCTGTCACATGCAATCCGGTGCTGGTGATGCCTTCCATAACGGCTTGTTTGAGCGGCGGCGAACTGAGTCGATTGTCGCTGCCGACAAAAATATGATCGGTCTGGAAGGTACGCTGCATGAACGTGCCATAGCCTTTACCAACCAGCAAAGCAACCTCTGAGGTCAGTTGCGGCGCGTCGCCTGTGGCAGTACCACGAATATCGTATTTGCGGAATATATTAGCCGGAACTTGTGTCATGAATTGACTCCTTGATATGCTGCCGGGTAAACCCTAGTTCAGAGCAAAATTGCCCTGTGATATAGCTATTGGCTTTATCTTTGCTGCGGGACTGGTGCGCCAGTTACACAGTCCACAATATCGATCACGGGTTCCGGGGTATTGGCAGCTTGAGCCACCTGCCCACACAGAATCATCGCCTGTTCGATCACCTGTTGCATGGTGCTATTGGGGCCGCCTTCGACCATTGCCCGCAGCAGATTCGGCTCTGTACCACTGAACCGCACGTTGACGCGCCCCTTGTTGCCAAATGAGTCCAACGCGGCTTGCCGTTTTTCCGCCAGCCCCGCCACTTGGCTCAGATCCACTTGCTGTGTCAGGTGTGCCGAAGCGATCACCTGCGGATAACGGGTGATCCGTGCTGCTAGTGCGTCAAGGGTTGGCCCACCACGCTGCTTATTCCGTCCAATAATAGATGCTACCAGCAGTCCAACATAAATGCCATCACCCGTGCGATGGTTGTCATCCAGAATAATCACGTGGCCTGCTTGTTCGCCGCCCAGTGCGAAACCACCCTCGCGCATCTTTTCCATCACATAGCGATCCCCAACGGGGGTACGGAGCAGTTTAATGTCATGTTCCAGCAGGAATTGTTCTAACCCGCTGTTGCTCATCTCAGTTGCCACCACAGTATTATTGGTCAGCTTATTTTGGGCTTGCATTTCAAGCGCCAGAATACCGAGGATGTGATCGCCATCGACCAACGCCCCACCGGGAGTCACGAAAACCACGCGATCCGCGTCGCCATCAAAGGCGATTCCCACGTCGGCTTTAATCGTGGTCATCTCGGTTAGCAGCGCTTGACGGTTCCGCCGCACGTACTCGCTGCCTGCATTAACATTGATATTGAGGCCGTCAGGGGTGGCGTTTTGCTCGAAGAGATTGGCAACACCCAGCCTATGAAAGGCATCGCCTGCAACAGGCGTTGCCGCGCCGTTAGCACAATCCAGCACAATCTTGAGGCCATGCAGGACAGCATTATCTTCAAAGCTGCTCGCCAGATAGTTAACATAATGCCCTTGGGAAGCCATTGAGCGATAAAAGTAGCCCATCGATTTGGTAGGCTGATACGGATCGCGTTCTGCGATGAGCGATTCAATGGCTCGTTCATCGGCATCAGGCAGCTTGAAGCCATCCGAGCCAAACAGCTTAATTCCGTTCTGGTCTACCGGGTTGTGGCTAGCACTAATCACGACCCCTAGATCGAACTTGCTCAGTTGGGCAAGGAACGATATTCCCGGCGTGGTCATCACGGTGGCATCCATCACATCGATGCCTTCTGCCAACAAGCCGCTAGACAGCGCCTGAAGGAGCATGTGACCACTAATGCGCGTATCGTGTCCGATCACGACACGCGGTTTATAGCCTTTTACTTTGGTGCGAAGCCAGACTCCGATGGCGCGCCCAATACGCAGCACGGTCATCGGGTCAAGCGGATATTCCCCCGCCACTCCGCGAATGCCGTCTGTCCCAAACTTGATTGGACTGTTTGTGTCCAACAGGGGTTTCTCCTTACTAAGTCAGGTCGCAGCGAAACAGCATCTATGAGTATAGCAGGTTGTGCGAATAAGCTGGCGTACCTACCCCAAAGATAATAACATCGACTTCCCAGTCGTGCAGTAGAACGAAAATGAAAAAGACACAGCGTTGCCCAAACACGATTGGCATCTTGACAGTTCGTTCAGAGTATTATATATTGATTGAGTAATCACTCATTTTGAAATGAAGTGTAAATGGCAGCGCAGAAGATTCAAGACAAACAGAAGGCGATCTTAGAGGCAGCGATAGCAGTCTTTGCCGCACGCGGGTTCTGGAATACGCCAACATCGCTCATCTCAAAAACGGCGGGCGTTGCCGATGGAACGCTTTTTAACTACTTTGCCACCAAAGACGATCTGATCAGTGAAGTTTATCTGGAGATCAAACGAGAGATGGCGGCGCAAATGTTGGAGGGCTTCCCTTCGCACGGATCAGTCAAGGATAAGATGCGTCACATTTGGAATCGCTATATCGAATGGGGGTTGCTACATCCAGAACAATTCAAGGTGATCCATCAAATTAGCGAGTCTTTTACCCTTAATGAATCGGTCAAAGCGCAGGCCACTGAACCCTTTGTCGAGATTGAGCGTATTGCCCGTGAAAGTATTGAAAACGGTGAACTTCGCGCCTATCCGGTGGATTACCTTGCTGCCATCATGGACAATCTTGCTGTTCTGACCGTTCAGTTTATCGCCAAGAATGACGATAAGCAGATAGATTATAAGGCGATAGGGTTCGAGATTCTGTGGAATGGCGCGATTCGCTAAAATTTTTTACCGCCATATGACTGATTACTCAGTCAATAAATTGCTCATAAAAGGTCAGTTGATCAATTAGCGCAGAGCGTAGTAAAAGGAGTATCGAAATGAACGGATGGACAGCCAAAGATATGCCCGATCAAAGTGGGCGGGTCGTCGTAATCACAGGGGCAAACAGCGGAGTTGGGTATGAGAGTGCCATCGCCTTTGCGCGGCAAAAGGCACGGGTCGTTATGGCCTGCCGCAGTGCGGATAAAGCGGAACGCGCCCGTCAGGACTTGCTAAAGATCGTGCCAGACGCAACGGTAGAGGTCATGGCACTCGATCTGGGCAGCTTAAAATCGGTAGGGACTTTTGCCGAGTCGTTCAAAGCACACAATGACCGTCTCGATATTCTGATGAACAACGCCGGGATCATGGTTCCGCCTTACGGCAAAACGGAGGATGGCTTTGAAACACAGTTTGGGACGAACCATTTGGGGCATTTCGCGCTCACCGGATTGGTGCTGCCCAAACTGCTGGAAACGCCACACAGCCGCGTTGTCACCGTTAGCAGCAGCGGTTATTTACTAGGGCGCATCAACTTCGATGATTTGGAGAGCGAAAAGCGCTACCAACCGATGGCTGCCTATTGTCAAAGTAAACTCGCCAATATCCTATTCTCGCAGGAACTTCAGCGCAAACTCGAAGCGGTACGGGCTGACACGATCAGTGTCGCCAGCCAACCCGGTTACGCCCGAACTAACCTGCAAAAGCCTCAGACAGGTATCTTTTACAACACCTTCTATCCACTTCTCAAACGGTTCATGTCACAATCCGCCGAACTCGGCGCGATGTATCAGCTTTATGCCGCTACTGTACCGGGAGTACACGGCGGTGAATTCTACGAGCCGAAGCGTGTTTTGTTTGGTGAAGTCGCCCGTGTCGGACTGATCGCACGCGGAAAAGATGTCGCTACGGCTGCACGGCTATGGCAAGTTTCCGAGCAGCTTACGGGCGTGCATTACGAGATCTTGGGTAAACCTGAGATGGCCTATGCTCCGCTGCACGCCTGATCCCGATTTATCCGACTGATGGTGAAGCAGGAAGGGGAGAGTCAAAATTCGACTCTCCCCTTCGCTATTTGGTCGCTTTAACTTTTGTTGTCTTGGCGGGTGTCTTGCGCGTTGTCGCAGGTTTCTTTTTGGCGGGAGCTTTCGTCGCGGTACTCGCTGCCGATTTCTTAGATGTGGCGGCGGTTGATTTCGCAGCCGTCCGGCGCTTCTTGGTGACAGGCCCTTTGGCGGCTTTCTCCGCAATCAAGGTGATAGCCTGTTCCATCGTGAGCGCTTCGGGTTTTAGACCACGCGGCAGAGTCGCGTTGATCTCGCCGTGCTTGACATATGGCCCGAAACGCCCACTCATCAGCACCATTGGCTTACCATCGGCGGGGTGCGGGCCAAGTTCACGCAGCGGCGCGGCGGCTGTCCGGGCATTGCGACGTTCTTTGGGCTGGCTCAAGAGTTCCAACGCACGCGCTAGATCAATCGTAAGTACATCGTCGTCGCTGGTTAGCGATCTGTACTCGGTGTCAAGGTGGATAAACGGGCCAAACCGCCCCACTCCCGCTTCGATCAGCTTGCCCGTTTCTGGATGCAAACCGAGTGGTCGCGGTAAGCGCAGTAGTTCGACGGCTGTTTCAAGGGTCACGGATTCGGGTTTCATCCCTTTGAGTAGGGAGGCGCGGCGCGGTTTGCCGCCCGCCGAGTCTGCTTCGCCAAGCTGGACATACGGGCCAAAGCGACCCGACAGGAGGAAGATCGGTTCGCCTGTTTCGGGATGATTACCTAAGGTGTCGGGGCCTTCTTCTTTTTCTTGCAGCAGCCGTTGCGCCTCGCCCGAAACCAGATCGGCAGGCGGCAGTTCCGAGGGCAGCGACACACGCAGCGCATCGCCATTACTGTGCTGCTCAAGATATGGCCCATATCTGCCAATCCGCACCCGCGCATCGAGATCGTCTAAGGCCAGTGCATAGATTTCACGCGGATCAATCGAAAGTGCTTTTTCGTTGACCTGAGTTTCCAGACCGGAGTCGCCCAGATAAAACGAACGCAAGTAGGGCAGCCACGCCGTTTCGCCTTCGGCAATGTCGTCTAGCGTTTGCTCCATACGTGCTGTGAACTGAACATCGACCAGATCGGGAAAATGCGATTCGAGCAGCCGATTCACGGCATAAGCGGTGAAGGTCGGGATTAGCTGGTTGTTCGTCTTGACGACATAACCGCGATCCTGAACGGTGCTGATGATCGTGGCATAGGTGCTGGGTCTACCGATGCCTTCTTTCTCAAGAGTCTGGACAAGTGAGGCTTCGGTATAGCGGGCGGGCGGCTGTGTTTCGTGGCCTACCGGATCGAGTTTCTTGCACTTCAAGCCATCCCCCTGTTTGAGTGTGGGCAGCCGGACTTCGCGATCTTCCAACGCCACATCAGGATCGTCGGAGCCTTCCACGTAGGCGCGGAAAAAGCCCGGAAAGTCGATGCGCGTGCCACTTGCGCCGAACACTGCGTCCTCGACGTTAATGGTGACGCTGATTAGCGTTAGTCGGGCATCTGCCATTTGGGTCGCAATCGTCCGCTTCCAGATCATGTCATACAGAGAATTTTCGGCTCCCATCAGATGTAGTTCATCGGCGGTACGCATCTGAGAACCGGATGGGCGGATCGCCTCGTGGGCTTCCTGTGCGCCTTTGCTCTTGGTCGTGTACTGGCGCGGCGCTGGACTCAGATATTCCTTACCGTAGCGCTGTTCAATCGCCCGCCGTGATGCGCCGATGGCCTCCGAGGACAGGTGAACCGAGTCGGTTCGCATGTAGGTGATGTGGCCTTCTTCGTACAGTTTTTGCGCGATCTGCATCGTTTGCTTACCAGAAAGGCGCAGCTTGCGATTGGCTTCCTGCTGCAAAGTCGAAGTGGTAAACGGCGGCGACGGTCTGCGCGTCTGAGCGCGTTCGGTT
>JBDTVG010000262.1:0-27397 GCA_040007395.1 Chloroflexota bacterium | reverse complement strand
TCAATCGGCACGACCTTCGAGATAACACCCTTGTTGCCGTGACGACCTGCCATCTTGTCACCCTGCGTCAGCTTGCGCTTCTGGGCAACGCTCACCCGCACGAGTTGATCCACGCCTGCGGGCAGGTCGCGGTGTTCCTCGCGGGTGAAGATCTTGACATCGACAACTTTACCCTTCTCACCGTGCGGCAGTCGCAGCGATGAGTCTTTCACTTCACGGGCTTTTTCACCGAAGATAGCCCGCAACAGTTTTTCTTCGGGGCTAAGTTCTTTTTCGCCCTTGGGTGTGATCTTGCCGACTAGAATATCGTTCGGGCCAACTTCCGCGCCGATGCGGACAATCCCTGCCTCGTCAAGATCCTTGAGGGCTTCTTCACCGACATTCGGGATGTCGTAAGTTATTTCTTCTGGCCCTAGCTTAGTATCACGCGCTTCGACTTCGTGCTTTTCGATGTGGATCGAAGTGAACTTATCGTCGCGCAAAAGCTGTTCGCTGATCAGTAGTGCGTCTTCGTAGTTGCCACCTTCCCATGAGAGGAAAGCGCACAGCACATCGTGACCCAACGCCAGATTGCCATTAACCGTCGATGAACTGTCAGCGACAACTTCACCGCGTTTGATATGCTGGCCCTTCTGGACTACGGGTCGCTGATCGATGCAGGTAGACTGGTTCGAGCGCGTATATTTACGCAGCTTGTAGGTGTGAATGCCATTCGCTTCACGCACAATCACCTGATCGCCTTGCACACTCAAGACTTCGCCATCGGCATCGGAAATCATGACCTGACCGGAGTCATAGGCGGCTTGGTCTTCCATGCCCGTGCTGACAATTGGTACATCTGGCTTGAGTAGAGGAACCGCCTGACGCTGCATGTTCGATCCCATCAGAGCGCGGTTCGCGTCGTCATGTTCCAAGAACGGGATCAACGCCGCCGAGATACCGACGATCTGACGTGGTGCTACGTCCATGTAATCGATTCGGTCTGGTGTAGTATCGAGGAATTTCTGGTGGAAGCGCGAGGAGACACGTTCATTCGTAAACTCGTTGGCTTCGTTAAGCACAGCGTTCGCTTGCGCGATCATGAAGCGATCTTCTTCATCAGCGGAAAGATACTGGATCTCTGGCGTGACAAACGATTTGACCGGAACTTTATCGATCCCGGCTGTCCGTAGTTTCTCGATTACTTTTTGAGTGATCTTGACATCTTCGGCGGCAACCACATGATCTTTGGCATCAGTAACGTCTTCGCGGACGATACGACCTAACAGACGTTCGTCATCGATCCCCAATTCCCGCACGACCAAACGATAGGGAGTTTCGATGAAGCCATACTCATTGACACGAGCATAGCTAGCTAGACGACCAATCAAGCCGATGTTCGGGCCTTCCGGCGTTTCGATGGGGCAGATACGTCCATAGTGGCTATGGTGAACGTCGCGCACATCGAAGCCGGCACGTTCACGACGCAAACCGCCCGGACCAAGTGCCGAGAGAGTACGCTTGTGAGTCAGTTCAGCAAGCGGGTTGGTCTGCTCCATGAACTGGCTTAATTGGCTGCTGCCGAAGAACTCACGGATCGCCGCGACAATCGGGCGAATGTTGACGAGTGTGACAGGCGTAAGATTTTCCGTCTCACGGATCGACATACGCTCACGAACCACCCGCTCGGTACGGCGCAAACCGATACGCAGCTTATTCTGGATCAACTCGCCTACTGTCTTCACGCGGCGGTTGCCCAAGTGGTCGATGTCGTCCGGTTCGGCCTTGCCATTGTTGATCTGGATCATGCGCTCGACTAACTTAACGAGGTCGAGTTTGGTGATAGTTCGCACAGTACGCGGAATATCGGCATTCAGACGTAGCCGATGATTCAGCTTATAGCGGCCTACACGCTCCAGATCGTAACGGCGCTGGTCAAAAAGTTGGCTTTCCAGATAGGTTCGGGCGTTATCCAGAGTTGGCGGGTCGCCGGGGCGCATCCGTTTGTAGAATTCCAGCAGCGCGGCCTGAGCAATGGTCGAGCCTTCCTTGACATCCCACTGAGGCTCCATCTTGATGGTGCTCTCAAGGTAGTGGTGGTCGGGGTTATCGTCCACCTCTTTGTAGATGGCAAGCAGTTCTTCGGTGGTTCCTGTCTTGACAGGCGATAGACCGTCCATGCCGTCACGAACCGCTGCCAATGCACGTAGCAAGATCGTTACCGGGATCGTGCGTTTACGGTTGAATTTGATGGTAAGGTAGTCGCTCTTACGAGTCTCAAATTCCATCCATGCGCCGCGATCTGGAATCAACTTGGCGGTAGAAAGTAACCGCCCAGTAGTACGATCTTCGTCCGCGTCGAAGTAGACACCCGGTGAACGGATCAACTGACTAACGACGACGCGCTCGGTTCCGTTGATAATGAATGTACCGTTTTCGGTCATCAGCGGGAAGTCACCGAGGAAAATATCAGAGGTGACAACCTCATCGCCTGCTTCACGATTGACCAACGCTACCCGCACATAAAGCGGGGCGGCATAGGTCATATCGCGTTCCAGACAAATGTCCTCGCCGTATTTGGGGTCTTCAAACCAGTACTTCAGGCCGAACTCTTCGGTTTCTGGACCAAGCCCCGGAAAGTACAGCTTCAAGCTGCCATTGAAACTTTCGATGGGACTGATCTCACTAAACAACTCGCCTAACCCTTCGTCACGAAACCAGTTGAACGAATTCAACTGGACTTCGATGAGCGAGGGTAGGGCTTGCACATCGTAGGTGCGCGCATAGTTCTTGGTATCTAGTCGGCGCTGCATATACCTCTCCTGAGCACTAGAAACGTATGGGTAACTTTGAGGGATAAACCCGGGGTAGGCAACTCCTCAACAGGATGTGAGTCAAACATCAGTAAATTTCGGAGAATCATAAATTGATGGGATTTACACGAACTTGATAGTATAACATAAGCTGTACCATTGTCAAGCACCTCATTCAAGGTCAGGTGAGATAACGGATGTGATGCTGTTAGAGATACACCTTATCGACATAGCACCAACGCCAGTCTTCGCCGGGTTGGAACGACTGAATAATTGGATGATCGGTAGCGTGGAAATGTTTGGTAGCGTGTTTATTTTTCGATGAGTCACAGCAGCCAACGTGACCGCAGGTCAGGCAGATACGTAAATGCACCCATGTATCGCCAATCTTTAGACAGTCTTCGCAGCCGTTGGCGCTAGGGGTTACATCATGGATTTGGTCTAAATGTTCGCAATGGTTTTGCACAGTTTTATTTCCTGTTTTATGCACTAAAGCGATAAATATGCTGGCAATCATCACATATTTTCGTGCACAATGCCATAAGAGCTGGCTATGATTTCGATGGGATGAACAACCCGTTTGCCTGTCATCTGTGCGATTTGCCAGCGGCACGTTTCCGTATCACAGATCGCTAATGATGCGTCACTCTGGCGAATACGCTCAAAGAGTGGCTTACCGACATCCTCAGCGATCTGACGCTTTTCAGCCTTGTATCCATACGTCCCGGCAATCCCACAGCAGTCGACATCCATCTCAACAGCACGAAAACCGGGGATCAGGTCAAGAATATCCAGCGCTGGACGGCCTATGCCGTGCGCCTTTAATTGGCACGGGGCATGATAGGGAATCTTGCCTTGTAATCCAACAATGGGTTTGAAATCAGTTTTGAGTTTGCCTCGATAGTGCAATAGCGATAGAAATTCACAGATGTCATAGATCCCTGCGGCGACTGTATGCAGATCGTCGCCTTCCATACCGAGGACATGCTCATAGTCACTTTTGAGCGCCATAATGCAGCTTGCCGAAGTTCCCACAATCGGTATACCGCGCCGTGCGTAATCGACCAGCCAATCGATATTTCTTTGGGCGAACTGACGTGCGCCTGCAAAATCGCCGTTGGATTGCAGGGGCAAGCCGCAGCAACCCTGCTCTGGAATCAGCACGCGAAATCCATTATGTTCCAGCACTTGAACCGCCCATTTGCCGATAGTCGGTTCGTAGGCATTTGTGCTGCACCCATGATAGTAGACAATGGTAGGAGCGTCAGCGGGGATCGAACTCTGGCGTTTGTTCGCCCACCCTCGGAAGGTGTAGCCTGCCCACTTGGGAAACGGCGCATGCTGCGACATCCCCATTGTCTTTTCGAGCACCACTCGGAACGGCGCAAAGTCGAACAGCCAATTCAAAATCGGCGCGAAGGGGGTGCCAAGTACACCCCACCACGCATTGCGACCCAAGATCCAATTGCGAAGTGACTGCCCATCGCGTTCGCCCTTTTTGGCTTTGGCAATGGTATTGATCTCCATTACCCGCACGCCATGTGGACAAACCAATGTGCAAATCCCACAGCTTGAGCAGTAGTCCAACGACTCGTCGGGCGATGGCAGATCGGGATCTCGGAAACGCTGCGCCTGTGGCCCTACCGTTTTGGGGCCGGGGAACAGTGAAGTCACTGCTGCGACAGGGCAGGCTTGCGTACAGACATTGCATTTTAGGCAGTGGTCAGCACTGAATGGGGTATTGTCCAGATAGGGAAATTCATGCAGTTCAGGCATAATGAAGCCTTATGTTAAGTTGTAATGCTGAGCGTTTGTAGAGCGCATATGACCGCTTTGTAAGCGGTTGCCAGCGCTACCCCCTCGGTGGTTTCGGTAGGCAGCGGTGCGCCCTCTACATTTGGATGCGCCAACAGCTGACCAGCGGCATATAACCCTTCCGCGAAAGGGCTGCCACTCGACCCAAGTGGCTGCATCTGATCATTTACCCGCACCCCGACATAGTGGATTGGATGTCCACGTGGATCGAGCAAATTCTCATTGAACCAGCGCGTGCGATCAGGATCATATTGCACGGGCAGGCCAAAGATCGGCTCCCAGATAGCGCCGCGATCATCGCTGAACAGCCCGCCGCCATACAAGCCGCCTGTCGCCAAAATGATGGCCTTTGCATCAAAGCGAGTAGATTTGCCCGCTGCTGCCACTTCAACGCCAACCGCCCGCCCCTGCTCAATGATGCCGCGTGTCACTGGATGCCCGATCTGGACACGCACGCCGAGATCCAATAAATAGCGGCGCAGTGCATTAAACAGGCGCGTACCGGGAACAGAAGGCGGCAAAGTCGGGATTTCAAAGACCGGAACACCGAATGCTTCTCCCCAATAATCGTTAGCAAACCCATTGTAGTCCAGCCCTAACACCGCCGGGAAGCCTATCGCTTTCGCCCCATTGAGCCGGGGCTTGACCAGATCGATCACGGCTTGGCGAAATTCTGGTTTATCAAATTGGCGGGCTAGATCGGTAGGCGTGGCATCCCATGCACGGTCAACAGGGAGTTTGATCGTTGCCGTGTTTGATCCTGACAGGTTCGGGTAATAATCGCGCCAGCCCTCAAAGCCAATAAACAGCGCGTCTGCCGTTGACGAACGATAGCCAAGCGGGACGACTGCTGGATGCTGAACAGTGCCAAGGGCGGTGGCAATCGCAAAATTGGCTAGTTTTGGAGCATGACCTAAATAACTTAACCCAAGCGTTTCGCCACTAAATTCCTCAAAGAAGTCAATCGCATTGACCAATGACTCTACGCCTGCCAGTGCATAGGGATGTTCTGGCGCAATGACTGTCAATCCGCGAAGATCATGTTCCAGATCGCCTTGCGCTGAGTCCCATACGCTGATCCAACTGGGGGTAACAACCATCTGCCCGATGCCTTGTGCGATTACGCGAATACGCAGCAATTTATTCTGAGTATCGGCTGTTGCAACGGCTAAGGCAGCGGCAAACATTCCTGCCCAGCCCGCCCCGATGATGATCAGATCATCCATGCCGATCCGCTTTCACAGGCTCTGAGATAGGTTGAGCCGCGCTCAGTCCAAGCGTCCGCCGATAGATCGACTCGTCGAGGAGCGCTTGCCGCAATTGGTGTCCCCACAGCAGCGGGCGATTGCCCCGAAAGCGTTCATCGACAAAATCGTGTAGTGCATCGATTGAATCTTCACGCGACAGTTTGCAAGTTTCCTGCACGATCCCGGCGGCACGGTACGCACAGAAACCAGCCTGACATGGCCCCATCCCCAACCGCAGATCGCGCCGCAGGTCATCCAGCCTGACTGATGAACCAGACTCAACAATGGCTTGTTCAAGCTGTGGACGTGTCACCAGTTCACATTCGCAAATTAGCCCATTGTGTGTTGGTGAGTGTTCCAAACTTTCTTGGCGATTGGGCAGCGCATGGTAACGGCGTGATCCGTTGTGCGGTGCAGGCAGTTCAGTCGTGGCTGTTGTGCAGGACTTATCCACGCCAAGCTGCTTGCAGACCGCATCGGACACCTTTTCCGCCATCAGCCGATAAGTGGTTAGCTTACCGCCGATAATCGACAGCATTCCCGCTGCTCCCTCATCCGCATGATCTAGCACAGAAAAAGTCCGCTTTACGGCGCGACCTTCGACAGTGGCATTACCTTTCGAGGGTGGTTCATACAGCGGACGCACACCTGCCCATGCCCGTAACGCCCGCGCCCGCCGAAAACCGGGAATCATGAGTTCGCCTTCATCAAGCATTAGTGTGATTTCTGGTGATGTGATCGGCAGTTCGTCGGGGCGATTGACACGAATTGAGGTTGTACCGATGACGCAGACAGTACCTACTGGGATCAGAATGTCGCCGTCACCGGGCGGGTGCAATCGATTGATAACGGTGTTGACCCAGCGCATATTCATCGCCACCATGACCCCTTTGCTGTGCCGCATCTGAATGTCGAGGCCGACCAATGTGCCGATCTCGCCTGCCCAAGGGCCTGCCGCGTTCACGATTATCTGCGGTATAACATTCACGGCTTCACCTGTCCGCCGATTTTCGAGGATCGCCCCGGCAATTTTGCCGTTCACCGTATCGATCTGTGTCACACGATGGTAGGTAAGCGCGATGCTGCCAAGTTGTTCAGCGGCCTGAACCAGCGCATGAATGAGATCGAAAGAGTCGCACGAACCGTCAGGGACTCTGAACACTCGCGACATCGCCGGATTTAAGGTTGGTTCTTGCTTCAACGCTTGGGCAACGGTGATCTCCTCAGCAGGAATACCCGCTGCCGCGCAGCCTTGTATAAACGGTTCGACATACTTTGGCGGATCGGCAGGCACCGCCATAAACAAACCGCCTGTATCCTCAATGGTATTCGGCGCGATACGCCGCAAAATGCGATTCTCGTCAATACATTCTTTAGCGGACTCAGGATCGCGGACGGCGTAGCGTGCGCCCGAATGCAATAGACCATGATAGCGTCCGGAGGTTCCCGTATTGAGATCGCTTTGCTCTGCCAGCACGACTCGCAACCCCCGCAGCGCCAGATCGAGCATCACACCTGCACCTGTCGCACCTCCGCCGATCACCAAAACATCGCACGCTACAGATTGGCTCATCGATTCTGCCGCTTCTTAAGCGTGATCGCTGACCCAGAGGTCGCCGCGAAAGGTGTACTTTGGGTAGTAATCGCCATAACACTCCTCTCTAGAATTTCAGCTCGGTGCGGGCAACGTAAATAAGATAGGGCGCAATAAAGAACAGCATGATGACAAACAATACGACTGCAATCGCCCCAGCATAGTCCATCTCATAGTTGCTAAATGCCGAGATATACATGGAGTTTGCCAGCACTTCGCATAACCGCACTGCTAAATTTGCTATCGTAGACAAGCGGCAAACTACGCCACGTGTTAATTTTACGCATTGCTATTTTCGACCCGACTGGAATTCAAGAAGTGCCTTCATGTCGATTTTAGCAGAAACCAACGGCGATAACTGTATTGCTTTCCATTCAGGGCAGGCTTAGGAAGCCGCTGCGAGGTTTGCAGCCGGAGCCTGAGGAAGTTCACAGAGCGATGGGATCACGATCCGCAGCGCCCCCGGCATAATCTCAACCGCCATCCGTCGGGCTTTCGAGCCTATTTCTGGGACTAGTTCGCCATCGACGTGGATCGGCAGTGGTTGTTTGGCAGTAATAGTAATCTCACGCACACGCCCAAGTTGGACAGATTGGGAACGTGTATGTGTCTTGGTGCTGACCTGAAACACCAACCAGAGCAAACGTAGGAGCGAAACGGGCTTGATTATACACACATCAAATTGTCCGTTATCGATCCGCGCTTTAGGAGTCAGTGGCGTTCCACCCGCGATAACTGGGGAGTTATCGACTACTACCGATAGAATTCTTCTGGCTCGTGACTGCTTGCCATTGCGCGAGATTTTCACATTGGGCAGGAAGCGGTAACTTGTCAGCGTTTTGATGGCTGCTGGAATGTGAGCAAAGCGCCGTCCATAGACACTACTGGCTTCCAAATATTGCTCGTTTGCCCAACTGAACAAACCGATACCTACTGTCAAGCAGAAATAGCGCTCTACTTCATCAAACATGACATGCCCGACATCTAATACGAGGGTGAGCGCATCGGGCGACTCAAGTTTACGTGCGCTTTCAGCCGTCTTAAGGGCAGCAAAAAAGTCGTTACTTGTGCCGAACGGTAATACTCCCATCACAGGACGCTTCTCTGGGGACAGCTTTACGCTTGCCTCCATAATACCGTTCAAGACTTCATTGATCGTGCCGTCGCCGCCACCTGCGAAGATGTAGTTGCAGCCTTTTTTTACCGCGTCCCGCGCCAATTCCTTACCCTGACCGGGATGCTCAGTTTCGCACCACTCAATACTTTTTAGCGCTAGTGCATCTTTTAGTCGCGTGGAAAGCGTATCGCGTATCGTATCCATTTGTTGAGGGGTTTGCCCGCTGTGGGCGTGTGGATTGAGAATAACCAGTGCTGTCTTTGCCATAGTTGATAGTTGACCTTAACTTCTTAAAGAACTGCGAGGATCGCCTCTGCATAGGCTTTCGCGCCCTTCGGATTTGGATGTCCAGCGGATGCTTTTTCACAGAACAGCGGTTGTGTACGCAGAAGCCCAGCGGAAATGCAGGCCACTGAACGAAGATGAGCCACCGGATCTTGTGGTGAAAGATCGTCATTGATGCCATACAACCAAGGATCTGAGGCGAAGGCGGCATGTTGAGCCGCGATGTCTGGGCAAGCCACAAAAACACGCTGGCTTCCGCTGCGGCTGTTCAAATCCGCTGCGACCTGTTCAAAAGCAGCACGCGATTGATTTGAAAAAGTGGCACAGTTCGTCAACAAACGGCGCTTGATTAGGCCTTCTGCGACTCCGAATACGGCATCAATGATCGGGCCAACAGGCAGTTTGCCGAAAGCCTTAAGCAGAGTATGAATATACTCCTCTTCGCTTTCCTCGGTGAAAAATTCATAGTAACCAACAATGACAATCTTCGCATTTTTGAATTTGGCTAAAAGCCGTTCGATCAGTAGTTCCATGTGTTGATGACAGTAAATCTCGACCTGTTTTTCAATATCGTGCGGCGTGGTAAATGGGTCGAGGATGGTAGTTACATGGACATCGTTAATCCCTGCATCCAACAAGACAATATCGATTGACTCCGATGGGATATTGAGTGCATCGAATTCTTCAATTTCTTGGATTATCGTTGGGTACAGAGTCGGTACTTCGCCATGAATGCGTGGTTCACGGTGTGCATCTACTGATCCATCCTGTGCAAAACCTGTCGAAGCACCAGAATGGGCAAGAAACGTCGCCTTAACATTACGCTCTGGAAAACGTTCTCGGAGCAATTGTACCACAACACTGTGTATCTTATCGCCATCCTCTAGCCCTTGCCCCCACAGAATCGAAGTTCCAAAAACAACCAAATTCAATTCGCTCACGGCTATACTATCCTCAACAAGATACTGAAATTTGAAATAATGCCATTATCGATGAAACGCCGATCATAAGCCACAATCATGCTCATGTTTATCGTAGAAGTCAACAAGAGCTTAAGCAATATACATTTATGACATATTCACTTAACCCAGCACGTTAAAATTTTGTGGTGTATACTATTCTTGCTCTTACAATATCCTGAAGCACCCAGCACGGCACTAACATAAATACAAACGAGATCACCATGAAAAAATTCATTGCATCCACACCTAATGCCGAAGTTCTCGGTGAAAGCATCTTGGGATACAAAAAATGTATCAAGCACGATGAAATTGAACCAATCCTGCTCAAATATGAATTACATGACGTTCGAGCAGAAGATTGGTATTCGCATCAGATGATTTTGAATGTACTCCGCGACATTGAAGAGCGAAAGTCTAACGTCAGCGAGTCGCTGGTCGCGGTAGGCATCAAGATTATGGAATTGGCAACCATCCCTGAAAGTGTCAATTCGATTGAAGCGGTCCTACAGTCGTTAGGTGTGGTATATCATCTCCATCATCGCAATGTTTCAGAAATCGGTTGGTCAGTAAAGTCGCTTGGACCAAGACACATGCACGTAATCCCTGATCAACCCTATCCAGAAGACCTGACCTATGGCGTGGTGTGGGGAGCAGTGAAGCGCTTCAAATCAATGGGGTCGATGTTTACAGTAATACCCATAAACTGGAAAAATGATCAGGCTCCAACATTCTATGATGTTGAGTGGGATGTGTAAAGCAGGGTGTTGACTTCACAGACCGTTTGGTCACAACTGACGTTGGTCGGTAATTACATTCTGGAGTCGCCGTTACGTATAGGCAATGGGACGACCGGGACGGTACTGGACAGCGAAGGTCGCCCCTATATTCCGGGCAGCACATTTCGGGGCGCACTGCGGGCTTATCTCGAATCAATGCTGCGCGTCGTCCATACCCCGCAACATGATACTCCGCAAACGGTTACACTGCGCGGGTCAGATGGTCGCCCCGTATCCGTAACACGCATGGTTACTTTATGCTGCGATTCCGTCGACAAGCGCGACGACGATCTGAACTATCAGGGCTGCTTGACCAAAGCCATTGTCGCTAAGTGGGAAGCCGATCCGCTGCTGCGACCTATACTTGCAGAAGCACTAGTTAATAATTCGTGCCAAGTTTGCCGATTGTTCGGTGCGTCTTGGCTGGCGGGGCGGGTTTTTGTTGCTGACTTGCCTGTGATCAACAGCGAATGGCGCGGAGGGTTTCATACTCGCGGTGGCCTGACGCTGAGTCGGGATCGTGATGTGGCAATAGAGGGCAGTCGCTATGAACGGCAGGCCGTGCCATCGGGTACAGCCTTTACGTTCCAACTGGTCGCCCAAAACGTAACGCCCGCCGAACAGGGGATGATTCTCTTAGGGCTGCGGGCGTTCGAGTCTGGGATGGTTTTGCTGGGCGCGGATCGGGCACGCGGTTTTGGGCGCGGGCATCTGGCGATTGATTGGTGGAACTGCCGCTATGTCGATGGCGATCACCTGATTGATGCACTGTTGGGGGCGGAAACACAACCCTTTACCGAGGTCGAGGCCGAAGCGCGTTTGAACGCCTTCGTCGCCCAGCTTGGGAAATCCTATGCATCGCCTCACCTATAACGAACTGCGCCTCGACTTCGCGATCAAACTTGCTAGCCCACTAAGCATCCAAACGCAGGAGTTGCCGCCTCATTTTGTGCGGAGCGCTCACCCTTACGATGGCGAACTGAGTCTGTATATCCCCGGTGGAACACTCAAGGGGACATTGCGCCGCGCCGCCGAACACGTACTGCAAGCCGTTAAACTCGATTGTTGCGATTCTGAACACTCTTGTGATACTCGCAGCACGGTGAAAAGTGCGACCACCCCTGCCGCAGTCTATCATGCGCTGTGCAGTACCTGTCGCATCTTTGGCAGTCCACTAATCCGCAGTCACCTGATGGTCACTGATTCTTTTCCTGTCGAGCCACTCAAGGCGATCATCACTCGCCGCAACACTGGAGAGTCTACCGAGATTGTCCAGAATGAAACGTTCTATGGCACATTGAGTTTGCGAAATTTTGAGCGCTGGCAAGTCGGGTTACTAGCACTGCTAATCGCTCGTATCAATATGGCGGATGTGCAAATTGGGGCGCATCGTTCGGAAGGAATGGGCTGTATCATTTTGCGTTATCGCTGCCTGACGTTACTCTATCCGGGGCTAGACTCTACACCTGTCCAGCAAGATCGCTTGCGTACTCGGTTACACGGAGTCGGGCAGTTTATGGGGGCAGGCAATGCCTACGGGTTTACCTATCCTGATCTGAGTGACCAAGCCGATCTACCAGAAAACGTAGTCTTCGAGCGTGATATGAGCCATTCAGCAGTATTCATCATGGCGGACGATCCCGACGCGGAAAACAGTTCCCATACCCTCATTGATGATGTGTTGACACGGCAGGCTGTCCATTGGAGTAGCTATGTACGCAGCCACAAGGCAAATCATTAATGGTATGATGGAATAATGTTAGCACCTCGTGTTCTCACGGCGAGTCTGAATGAAGCGGACTTGCGACAAACCCTTACTGAGTTCAAAGCGAACCTGACCACGATCTATTTGGAGAGCGAAACACGAGTCGTGTTAGTGCCGATCACGGATTTTCTGGGGCCGAAGATTACGCTGCCGCCTGTGCGCTGGTTAGTGGGTCGGGCGTTTGGGCCAGCCTTAGAGATTCGGTGGCACAGTGAGGGTAATCAATTCGAGACAGCAACCCTGACGGAAAATAACAGTGGCCCTGCTGACTGGCAGGCTAGTCTCTGGAACCCGAAGCTCGATCCGATTACGCGCCCGCGCGATGTCCTTCTGGTTGGCACAAACACGACGAGTCTGCCGCCTGAGCATATTCTGTATAACGCTCAACCACAGGGTGGTCTCTGGATCGATACACGCTTCCCGCATCCGCTGAATTATCCAGTAGCCGATCTACAGGCACAGCGTGTGGTCTTGCGCTGCATCGATTATCTGTCGCGAGGGCTGGTCGTGTTGACGCGGTTGTGTACGTTGGCTCCCTACCAATGAGCTTACTGGCGGCGGTGATCCACTTGCAAGCGCCACAGACGACGATCCCGCGCTGGTTAGGAAGGGCGGCGCAAGCATGGTTGCTACAAGAAATACGCCGCGTCGATCCTCCATTAGCGAGTTGGCTGCATACGGGACAAACGAGTGAATCACAACAGTCCCGGCGACCCTATACAGTCAGTGTGCCGCGTGACAATAATCAGACAAACGAGTGCTGGTTGCGTATTACCAGCGTATCGCCCGATCTCAGCGGGGTTTTGCGTGAGAAAATCCTACCAACGCTGGTTACAATTCCGCTGGCAGGGCTGACTTTTCAGGTTGCAAGCGTTCAGGTTGATTCTCACGATTGGGCGGGACAATCCGATTTTGAAACACTGGCGCGGGTTGCCTTCTCGATGCCTGACATTGATAAGATTACACTGGGCTTTGAGTTTGCTACGCCAACTGCTTTTCATAGCGCGGGCTTGACCGTCCCCCTGCCGATTCCCGCGTTGGTTTATGGCAGTTTGATCCATGCTTGGGATAGCTTTAGCCCAGTTCCGCTGCCCGTCACTTTGGGCGACTTCGTGACACAATCGATGGGCATCGCCCGCCACCGGATCGCGACACAGATGGTACAGCTTGGCGAACAGCAGCGACAAATCGGCTTTATGGGAACTGCCCGCTATATGTTTGTGCCGCAGGAAAAAAGCGGCATTTTGCAAGATGAATATCGCCAACGCCTGCAAACGATTAGCCTACTCACACAGTTTGCATTTTATGTCGGAATCGGCGTGCGTACTACAGTAGGCTTAGGACAGGTTCGTCCACTGTAAGGTTAAAGCGATTACCGTCCGTTTGTGTAGCAAATAGCTTGGGGAAGTAGGTTCTATAATGTGACTAAGTAAACGATTTTCCTTATCACCGAATTTTGACGTAGGATAAGTTATTATTCATTAGTGATAGTTGAATTTGAGGAATAGTGAGGATAAGACAATCTGTATGAAAAACCCTACCCAAACCCAAAATACCAGCCCTTTTTCTACACCAGATTACATTGCAGACCCTTATCAATTTTATGCCCAATTACGAAATGACTCTCCGGTTTCGGCGACGACCTTACCCGATGGCACACAAGTCTATTTAGTGACGCGCTTTGCCGATGTTCTGGCGGGGTTAAAAGACTCGCGCTTCGTAAAAAATATCGGCAACGCGCGACCTGAGATGAAGCACGTCAAAGGGATACAGAATCAAACATTGCTGAAAGCCGATCCGCCTGAACATGCTCGCCTACGCGCCTTGTCTCAAGAAGCCTTTAAGCCGAAATTTGTGAATCAAATGCGTGCTCATATCCAAGAGATTGCGGATGGCCTGATCGATGCGATACAAGATCAAGGTGAAGCAGACTTCATCGAGAGTTTTGCCTTACCACTGCCGATCATTGTGATCTGCGAAATACTTGGTATTCCACCTGAGGATAATCATTTGTTTCGGGAGTGGTCAACCGCATTCACCACCATGGGTCTTCTGAACAGTGAAGATCCCATGGCGATGCCTGAAATGGGACAATTGGCTCAATATCTCAACCACTTGGTTGAGCAGCGCCAAAAAGACCCGAAAGATGATTTCGTTACCGATATGATTCGTGTCGAACATGACGGCGATAAACTTGGTCGCTTTGAAATCATTTCGACATTGATAATGATGCTTGTCGCGGGGCACGAAACGACGGTCAACCTGATCGGTAATGGCATGTTGGAATTGCTGAAACATCGGGATCAACTTGAAAACTTGAAAGCAGACCCGACCCTCATCTCAAGCGCCGTTGAAGAACTCTTACGTTTTGTGAACCCAATACAGTTTGTGAACCGTTACGCAGCAGAAGATATAGTCGTTGGTGAGGTTACTATTCCACAGGGTAGCCATGTTTTGCTCCTCGTTGCGGCAGCGAACTATGATACGGCCTACTTGCAGAATCCAGAAGCCCTGAATCTGACTCAAGGTGATTCGCATCATCTCGCTTTCGGACAAGGGATTCATTATTGTCTAGGTGCGCCATTGGCTCGACTCGAAGGCGAGATTGCCTTCACGACCATCCTCCGTCGTCTACCCAATATACGCTTGGCGATTGCGCCCGATGCAGTCCAGTGGCGATCAACTTTGACTCTTCGTGGATTAGCTTCTCTTCCCGTCGAGTTCTAAGTCCCTATACTCAGCCTTAACTCTCTTCCCCAATCTTTCCACTTACGCGGGATAAGGATTGGGGTCGGGAGATAGAGGGCTATGTAAGTAAGTTACCCATATTGTAAGGGGTTATTGCGAGTAAAATTACTTTTCTGATTTTAAAACACACTAGCTGACGTTATTGTTTGTTTGTCGGCATGGTCAAGAGCAACTACAACAGTGAGTAGTATAAAGCCTGTGGATTTATCTCAACTTCCTATTAATCGCATTTTGCACGGTGACGTTTTGCAAATCTTGCCCTTGTTGCCGAAGGAAAGTGTGGATCTTATCTTTGCGGATCCTCCATATAATCTGCAACTGCAAAACGAACTGTGGCGGCCTAATCACACGCACGTTGATGCTGTGGATGATGCGTGGGATCAGTTTGATAATTTTGAGGCATACGATACGTTTACCCGAAGCTGGTTAACGGCGGCCCGTGCGGTGATGAAAAGCACTGCGACGATCTGGGTTTCCGGCACGTATCATAATATTTTTCGTGTGGGCAGCATCATGCAAGATCTGGGTTTCTGGATACTGAACATGGTGACGTGGTACAAGCCCAACGCCATGCCAAACTTTCGAGGAACCCGCCTGAAAAACGACATTGAATATGTGATCTGGGCTAAGCGATCTGAGAAGGGGACGTACACCTTCAATCACCATCAGATGAAGATGTTTAATTCGGATAAGCAGTTAGGTTCCATGTGGACTATCCCGGTTACAGCGGGGCCAGAACGCCTGAAAAATTCTGATGGAAAGAAGTTACATCCGACGCAAAAGCCCGAAGAACTCCTCAGGCGTATCATTATTGCCAGCAGCAAGCCGGGAGATGTCGTGCTCGATCCGTTTCTTGGGTCGGGGACAACGGCAGCAGTAGCGAAACAACTGCATCGCCGCTGGATCGGCATTGAGCAGGATGAAACTTATATCAGTGCCGCACAAGCCCGCATTGACGCTGTACAACTGATGCTGTTCGACGATCCGATTATTGCAGACTCTCTACAAAAAAAGCCCGTTCGTGTCCCTTTTATCACGCTGCTTGAGCAAGGTTTAGTGCAATCCGGTCAGATGCTCTACTTGGATGATCCTGTCTGTGAGGCTGTTATCTTAGCCGATGGACATGTTCAGGCAAATGGTTTTACGGGATCGATTCACCGAGTTGGCGCTCAACTCAAACAAGCGCCATCCTGCAATGGCTGGGTTCATTGGTACTATGTCGATCAAGTGACGGGTGCTCGTTTATCACTCGATACCCTCCGTGAACAAATCCGCACGGAACAAAATCTAAAAGCATAACAATTTATTCGCAAGGATGCGTTTGCCCCGCGCTTTCCACATGCTGAATTGGCGTATAGGCGATCTGGCGGCTATACTCTGCGCCCGCGTTTCTAGCCAACACATGAGGTAAATTGATTGAAGTTATCGGTGATCATTCCCTGCTACAATGAAAAAGACACGATTGAGGCGATTCTAACGGCGGTCAAGGCGGTTAACCTTGCTTGGGAAATTATCGTCGTGGAAGACGGCTCAACGGATGGTACACGGGAGATCTTGCAGGCGATGTCCCCCGATCCACTGGTCAGGATTATCTACCACGAGACAAATCAGGGCAAAGGCGCAGCTGTGCGTACCGGGTTCAAAAACGCTCAAGGCGAGGTGTTGATCATTCAGGACGCGGATCTGGAGTATGACCCGCGTGAATATCCATCGCTGCTCAAACCCATCGAAGAAGGACGTTCCTCGGTAGTTTACGGATCGCGTTTTCTGGGTGGGCCACGCAAAACGATGTTCTTTCTGAACATGGTCGCCAATCGATCCCTAACGCTGCTAACGAACATTCTGTACAACACGATTCTGAGCGATATGGAAACCTGCTACAAAATGTTCAAGATCGAGGTAGTCCGCGATTTGCCATTGCGTTCGCGCCGCTTTGAGTTCGAGCCAGAAATTACCGCTAAGGTACTCAAGCGCGGCTATCGTATCTACGAAGTTCCGATCTCGTACAACGGGCGAGAATGGAACGAAGGCAAAAAGATCAGTTGGACAGATGGGCCAATTGCCGCGTGGACTCTGATTCTGTATCGCTTCATCGATTGACCCATTTCACGCGGCGGCGATTGTGGATCGTCGCCGTCGTGATTCTGGTGGGTGCAACGCTACGGGTCGGGATGTTGGCTCAGGATGTCCGGCTGTACTCCGATGAAGCCTTATACGCTACTTTTGCTCGCCGCGTCAGTTTGCACGGCGACCTGCTGTTGAGCGATGCCCCACTGGATAAACCGCCGCTAGCGATACTGATCACAGCGTTTTCGTTTTCGCTCTTTGGCGCGACGGAATTTGCAGCACGTCTCCTCGCTTTTTACGCCAGCATTTTGACTCTAGCAGTTATGGCTGGCCTTGCCCGACGACTATATGGCAGTTATCGTTGTGCAGTGCTGGCAGCCTTACTGCTGGCACTTTCGCCCTTAGATTTGGCTTTCGCGGCAACTGCGTTTCTCGACCCATTGCTGACGTTGTGGTTGTTACTGGCTTGCCTTGCCGCCAGCCGCGATCATTGGCGGGTAGCAGGGATCAGCTTTGGGTTAGCCGTCGCGACCAAACAAACTGCGCTGGCCTTTGTCCCTTTGATTATCCTGTTGGGCATGGTTTGCTCTAGAGGCGTTTCGAGGCATGTGGTGCTTTCCCGGTTGCGGCGTTTTGCAATTCCTGTATTGATCGGCGGAATCGGGCTAGCGTTATGGAGCGTTGCCCGCGCCGCGCCAATAGACTTCTGGACTCTTGGTGCGCTCAATAACAGCCCCGGACGACTGATCCGCGCCAACGAGATAGTGCCACGTTTGGATCGATGGCTGCATCTGCTTGGCAACGTCACCGGATTTGCCCCATTGCTCGTGTTCGCTGGCTTACCGCTAGTATTGAGAGATCACCGCCGCACCACCCTGATTAGCCTGATTCTGGCGACCACCCTGATTACGGCGCTACTTGGTTATTGGCTGATCGCTTTCAACACTTATGATCGTTATCTGCACCCGTTAGGGCCATTGATTCTGCTGCTGGTCGCCTACGGCATCACTCGATTGCAACAACCTTATCAGCGCGGGCTAACCATTGGCGTGATGCTGTGTATGCTGCCGTTTACGGCGATGGCACTGCGCGGTCAACTGGACATTGGTGGGGATCACGGTCAACACGAGGGGATAGACAAACTCGCGGCACTGCTCAACACGCAATCTAACAACGTTAGTATTTACGATTACTCGTTGGACTGGGAACTTGGCTACTATCTGGGCGACAGCAGCCCTATCCACACGATCTTTGAACCATCGCCGGAAGCACTCAGCCGCGCTGTGTGTAGTAAACCCGGCTACTTTGTTAGCCCTGCTGTCGAAGCCGATGCGTGGCTGCCTCAGTATAAAGCGCATGGCGGTGATGCCACCTTGCTGCTTGACGGTGTGCTGCGTCTGTACAAGCTCGATTGTGCGTTTTAGTTCGGGACGAGTTCCGCTAATGACTCATCAGGTTCAGCAGTAGCAGCGCCAGTGAAATCATATTGAGCAGCGCCAACGCCCCGACTGTTGCAATCAAAGACATCGGCGGTTTGGTGCTCTCTATGCTCTGAATCTCTGCCGGGAGCGCTTTGAAGTAAGCCGCTGTGTTGTGCTTGAAGTCCTGTTGATCCTGAATAAATGCCGAGCCGCCCTTCGACACGGGTTCCATGGGGGACATACCACCGAACGCTGTGCTTTTTCCTGCACGACCACCGAAAATATCCCCCTTGCCTGCGAACAGGTTGGCATCGTCAGCCGACTCAGGCGAGGAGTCATTGAAAATATCGTCAAGGTCGTTAGCAGTGCTATTGCCGCTGCCAAAACTGTCATTAGCAGCGTAGTTGCTGCTAGAAAAACTAAAATTGTTGCCCCCACTCCCGCTACCATATGAGGTCGAATTTTCATCGGGGCTAAGTGGGCTATTGGACGAGAAGGTAAAGCCGCTGCTTTCCATCGGCTCAGGGTTTTCACCTTGATCGAGGCTGCTCTCCATACCGCCGCCATAATCGTAGGTATCGTAATTAATATAATTATCCTGACCGCTCTGATCCTCTTGTGTGTCTTGCGGTACATAAGGGTCAGCGGCAATCGGTTCAGACGTGTTGAAGTCATAGGGAGTTGAATCGGCAAACGGATCGACGCTGAAGGGGCTGCTGGATTGGTTAAATCCTGCCCCGAAAGGGGATTCGGATTGCGAACTATTGCCCCCTATCGAAAGGCCCGATACCCAGCTATCGTATTCGTCAGGGCTAGGCAGATCGATCTCTTTGCCGCTGCCATGGGCCGACCCACCACTTGGCGCTTCCCAATTATTGTTGAGCGCGGGATCGCCACTTGTACTGCTGCCATAGGGATTGCTGTCGAATCCCGTCCCGGCAAAGGGATTACCATCATAGTTGGCAAATTGATCGGGGGCTGACGACGCAGGAGGCTTTTGCCCAAGTTGCTGCGAGATCGCTTTCAATCCCTTAGAAGCCTTCTCATTGGCAGGATTAATCGCTAGGACATTTTCCAGACAGATCTGCTGTTCTTCTGGTGTTTCGACAACGGCACTCAGCCATAGCCACGCCTGTTCATTGCCCTCGTCGAGTTCGACAGCCTTTGAGAGCGCACGGCGTGCATCGTCTTTGCGGCCTGCTTTGATAGCGGCCTTGCCTTCCTCAACCAGCGAGTCTACGTTTTGCATGACAGGATCTCCGGGCAACTTTCACGAATGCGTTTGATCATAGCACAAATTGCGATAACTTAGCTTAGACACCCTACAATATCTAGGGTGAGATAGGTTTTAGACAGTGTTAGCCTTCTCGATACATATCGAACACTTTGAAAAAAGGCGTGGGATGTTCTGCTTTATCGCGTAAGCACTCTATTATTACGAATAATTGCCCTAAAGACTCAGAATCGGCAAGCCGTTTTTCTATGAGAAGTTTTGGAAATATCTGACCTACACCAATGATCACAGCCAATGACGTTCTGACAGTGTAAAGTGTCTCTAAAAAATCATTTCTATCCACTATTGGTTGGATAGATTCTAGTGTGTAAGGAATAATTGTATTCGTGAGATTCAGCACAGACTTGCGGGCAAGTTCTATGATTTTGATTATCTGTTGAACATCAACCTGATGGCTTTGATCAGCTAGAACCTGATCGATTGCACCAAGGAGTGCTGATAAAAGTGTAGAGAGTTCGGCAAACCAGCTATGAAATTCTTGGATAAGCTCATCGTTGATCTGGTAAGTTTCGTCGCTCATCCCAATTTTACTCAATTATTTCCGGTTCAGCAGTCGATTCTTATGACAGCGAAAACTCACAGGTGTTGACTGACATCGAACAGGTTTGCAAAACGGTAGTCGTTGTTTTATCGACCTTGCGAACAACCTGAAACGTCGTTGGCTCTTCTTTATTGCGGGCCGCCCAGAAGATAATGATTGGGTCGTCATAGATAAGTATTTTCAATTGCTGGGTGCAGCTTGATGGCAAGCCATGCTCATCCGCGCTCCTCATTCTAATGCGAATACACTGCCCCGCCCCTAGATTCTTATAGGTAGTAGTTCCAAATTGTGCCGCATCGTAAGGGCGATTAGGTTGATCCACCCGCACGAACGAAATTCCTTCCAGCGAAACCGTCTGATCCGTCGCGTTATAAACGACAAAGGAGTCTTTGCTATAGATCAGACGAATGCGCGGTGGAATGGGCGTAGCCGTTGCAAAGAGGTTACTGAGCGACGATGCAGTCAGGACGTTAGCGTTCGTCACGATGACCACCCCTAACGTAATCAACACGATAATCATTACTACAGACATCAAGCGCATAAGTGTTCGTAATGACGATCCTTTGCGCGGTAACTTAGACGAAGCTACCTTTGCAGATTGATTGACAGTTCCTGCTTGCGTGGGGGCAGACTTACCGGGGGCGCTAATAACATCACCTTTGGGTAGGTCGAGTCCCTCCTGAGAGAGCTTTACCTCTGGCTCTTTGCCCCGGTATGCGTCACGTAGTGCGTTCGCCATGCTGGTTGATGTCGTCCAGCGATTGATAGCGCGTTTTTCGAGCGCCTTCAGGATCACGGTTTGCACAGGATGTGGCAGACTGGGCCGAATAGTCTGTGGCGGCGGCGGCGGGTTGGTAATATGACTCAGAGCCAGAGTCATTGGTGAGTCGCTGTCAAAGGGAGTTTGACCCGTGACCATCTCATATAGCACCACCCCTAGCGAATAGATGTCGGTTTGGGGAACGGCCTTGTGCGAGGCAATGGCCTGTTCGGGCGCAATATAGCGTGGAGTACCGAAGGCCGTACCCAATGTCGTCTCAGACCCAACGTTCATGGTCAGGCCGAAGTCGGTCAAAATGGCACGGTCATCTTCGGTCAGCATAATATTTGAGGGCTTGATGTCACGATGGATCACACCCTTGCTGTGGGCATAGTCAAGTGCCGACCCAATCTGGGTGATGATATTGACGACATGCTCTGGTTCGAGGAACTTCTTTTGCTGGCGCAAGCGCTTGAGGATACTCAGCAACGTCTTGCCATCGATCAGGCGCATCGCCATGTAATACAAATTCTCGAACTCGCCGAACTCGTACACGCTAACAATATTCGGATGTTCGAGATTGGCGGCAGCACGCGCTTCACGCATGAAGCGCTGTGTTACTTCATCATCAAGGCTGTGCCGTACTTCGATCACTTTGATAGCGGCTCGACGCTCCAATTTTTCATCGAAGCCTTCGTAGACTCGCGCCATCCCGCCTTGCCCAATCAACGATTTGACGGTGTAATTACCGAGTTTCGTCCCGATCAGCGGGTCAGGTTTTTCTACTTTGTTGTTCGCCAATGCTGTGTCGCCTCGTCTCAAAAAACCAACCGGACCATCAGGTTCGGTGTGGTCAGGCCGCGTTTCGGGAGAAGCAGACTACTCATCCACGTCGCCAATAATACCCTGTAACAACGCATCCTCGAACGAGATCTTGTTACCATTGGCAGCGGATGAACTGGCAGCCATCCGTTCTGGCGAGAACAGATCGTCGGCGGCATTCAGATCGACCTGATCAAGCGCGTCAAGCAAGCTGGGATCGAAGTTGACGATTGGCTCCATCTGGGGCCGGGGTGGTTCGGGTTCGGCAACCTTTTTCGTCGTGCTAGTAGCAGCCTTGACAACAGCATCGGCCTTAACTGCCGAAAGTTCCTGTGTACCACGTTTACGCTTGCCGACACCATGAGCAGGTTCAGTTTTCTCCGCAACGACGGAGGCAACTGGAACGGGCTTGATGCTGAAGGCAGTTTCCAGCCCGATCACATTCAACATTTCGTTGACCGAGTTACCGCCGTAACGCTTCACATTGCCAAGCGCGGCAGCCGGAGCGTTCCCCTCGAAGATTAACATGATGAAATAGTGCAGCCCGACAGCCAAGCCAAACAGACCGCCCTTCTCACCGTCGAAATACTTGAGAATACGCGGTTGATTGCCAATGACTGGGGTGAGTTTAGGAGTCGAAGTAAACCCCGGCGCGAGTGCTGCCGCTAGTAGGTCGCGGTCAATGTAACCTGCCGCGCCTTCAAAGTTGATAACCTTGCCATTGCGGTCTGCCAGTACAGCAGCCATCGCCCCGACATCACGCATCAGGGTAAAAAGCAGTGCCCGCAGCTTTTCGGTATCTACCGTTGGCACTGGGCCAAGAAAATCGGTATGCGCCGCTTCCTGTGGCACAGCTTCTGGGCCATCTAACGCAATCCGGATCGCCCGGATAAACGCTTCGGGCGCACATGGCTGCCGCAGATACTGGAACGGCGACTGCGACAGGGTTTCCTCGTCCATTTCCGGGTCGTTTTCGTTGCCAAAAACAAGGATGGGTAACGCTGCCAGTTCGCGTTTTGCCAACAGAGCTAGCATCGGCCCGTTAGTCGTGCCTGAAAGCGAATGAGCCGTAATCAACAGATCCGGCGAGCCAATGCGAATTTCTGTCAGGGCATCGTCGCCAGTGTGCGTCTCGATCAACCGAGGGCGGCGACCAAGCAGTTCTAGCGAAGCCCGAACAATATTGTACAGTCCTGTGTTGTCATCAACGACAACGATTCTGGGATTGGTGGGCGGCATTTGCTAACCTGCCTAAACCTAAACTTATACTGATAACCTACGTTAAAAGTATACTCATTAATTATTTTGCGCCAACTCCCAAAAGTGTACTGATGTTGCATAGCAAGATCAATAGGTGAGAGGTCATAGGATGTGCATTTGTGTCGTTTCTGGCTGAATCGGAGACTTTTTGCGGTAGGATCTCGAAGCCAGCTACTTTTGCCTTTTTGCTTGATTACCGTTTGAATAGACCAACAATCAATACATTAGAACGAGTTTGTAACATTTTCGGTTCAGGTCAGGCACACGTGAACAACACTCTCATACTACGTCCCTAGATCGTCTATCTTGAGTTTCACGGCCCTTAAGCTTTTCGCTTGAAGGATTCAGGAGGAGTGAAATGTTTCAGTAGTAACTAGTGGCGCAAGATAAATCACAAGGAAAATTCAGCAGTGCTCATTTTGAAAGCACTTTGTTTGGGATGTAGCTGATGAAAGGGATTCAAACAGACATTGAACAGGGCAACGGTGTAAGCCAAGCCAGTGTCGATGTACGCCTCAAGGCGACGGTGAATTTTCTTGGCTTTGTACACGACAGTCAGTATCGAAAAGGAAGTTTTTCAGTATGCTGCTGTTGCCCTCGCAGTGGTCGCAGCAGACTGCTTCGGTCGGGCACCTCCCGCCGAACAAGTTGTCGTAATCGCGCTTCAACCAGCGGTAAAACGCTCGAAAATATCCACCCTTGAGTGCGAACAAGATGCCAATCGTCCCCACTTCGCTCGGTTACAACTTTGCACACGGTTCTTTCAGAATGTCTATCATCGCATTATCGACATGGTAGAAAATGTGAACAATAATCTCTTCGTAGTCACGAACTGCGCCTTTCTCATAGCTTGGCAACTAGAGTTTTGCGCTTTTCGTGACTATTTCAACTTGCACCATCGGTTAATATCTGGAGCGGACCCTTCAAAGTCAGTGCTACTCAAGTCGAAGGAGTCACACCAATCGGGCGAGTTACAGTAAAACTTTTGCAGATGAATACACCAGCGCGTGTTTTAAATCGTTCCTTGATGATAGAGTTAGGATACTATCCGCTACAAAATCTCGATCCGTTAATGTCGTTTGTCGCTCCTACAAAGGAAACCCGATTCATTCTATTTTCCGAATTTGTGTAGCGTTTGGGACTTTTTTAGCCCACTTGTTTTATATACATATATCGATTGTTTATAAACGTGAGTGGATTCTGCGATGATGATAATGACAAGTGCGATAAATGAAGATGTGGCAGCCGCGCTACCAACCATCGATGACGAGCGAAAACGGCATCTGCAAGGCATGATTAATCGGTTCTACTATCCTTTGCCATCCGGCACATCGTATAATGCAGCTCAAGCCTATGTCATTGCCGAAATTGTCGTCAAAGGCGCGATCACCGCTGGCTACATGGCACGACCCGATGGAACACCAGAAAGTCAGCGGCGCATAGAGTTTGCTATCGCTTTAATCGCGGCGTATATCCAGCACCGCTAATACCTCTGCGGTAATCCGCTATCACCTTTAACACCCTCACTCCAGCCGTATTATACTTAGTCTGAATTATACCCAAGTGGACCACGCGGCGTGACCCATGTTCGATGATAAAAAACAGGAAAACGTCTCGAAAGAACAGGTCGTATGTCTGGACGAAATCGCAAGCCCAGGTGTCTGAGGCATGATTCGCAAGAAACGTGGCCCACGTCTGACCGTGATAGCGCGGCGGTAGTTCCCGCTGGGCACGCCACATGTAGCGTCGGATGGTGCCTTTATTCACCGAAATGCCCAATTTCAACAGCTCGCCGCGAATGCGCTTGGTTCCCCATCTTCGATTTTGCATGACCATCTGTTCGATCAACGCAATGGTGGCTTCCGAAATCCGCGGCTGACGCGCTTCACCTTTCGATTTATGCCGCCAGAAGCGCTTGAAACCCTGCCGGTACCGCTCTCTGGTTTCACGATCAGGAGCGCGTTCTTCCAGTCCCGGACGCGCTTCGCCAGCGCTACCAGTTGCCCGCGATCCGTCGCCGTGGGGTTGGGTTGCCTGACTTGCCGCTTGAGTACAATCAGTTGCTGCCGCAAAAAGGCGTTTTCGGGCATCAACTCCTGCTTCCCTTCACCAAGTCAGCGACCTTACCTCCGATGAAGCTCTCTGCGCCCGGTTTCGTCCACGCTTTCACCCGTTCTTCAACCCGGTTGATACTAGACAACACGAGTGCGACGACCTGGCGTAAGATTCTGATCAGCACCATGGGATTATCCTTTTAGGGTTTAGGTGTAGTTGATAAGGAAGATGATAGCAGCCTTGCGGAATAATCAGCGCAGACCCATTTAGTGCCCCCACAGGGCTGTATGGTGTAACTTTTGCGCTCAGAGGTAAAAAGTAGCCTCCATAGAAATGGATTGCTCCTACTCCACAAGATTAAGGCTATTGTTCATCTCGTGGCGTGTCCTCTTGCTCTGCTGAAAGCGTGGCATTTATAAGCCATCTTATTACTTGTATAAAATCCAACGCATTTAAGATCCGTATTCCTCGATAGGGGTTTAAAACCAGTAGATCGTTGTCTTCGCTCACTAGATAGGCCGCCTTGCTTTCAATGACCAGAGCAATTAACTAACTGAAGGTGGGGCATAAATCACAGTAGGTCAAGTACTGGTTTCACGCCACCCAATGGGCGACTGTTGATGAAATTGAACAAAACAAGCAAGTTCCAAGCGTATAGAGCCAACATAATAAAAGCCGAGGCTTTGGTTTTACCTTGAACCGGCAATGGATCGAGCTGAAAGAAGTCTTTGATAGTGGCAAAAAGCGGCTCAATGGTGCATCCGCGCCAGCGATAGCGAGCTTTGCCTTGCGGCGAGGACAGATAAGCGGCCCGGTCACGACGGTCTTGAGGAGTGGATTTGCCAATGGGCTTAGCCAACGGGGCTAAGACGTGGATACCACGCTTGGCGCACTCAGCAATCAAGTCGGCGTCATCATAGCCCGCATCCAGCAACAAGGTTCTCAGGGTCGGGGGCAAATTTTTAAGGCGGGCTTGCAGCACATGGCTTTCGCAGGCACTGCCCGTCAGCGTTGCGCACCGTGGTCGGAGCCACGCTAATGGATACATGCGCCTTGTAACCGTAGACCCACCCATGATAGTCCGACTGAATCCAGTCCGCTTCCTTATCCAGTCCATGCAAACCGTCAGGGATAACGCCAGCGGCTTTAGCCTGCTTGTGCCAAACCGGACCATGGGTCTTAAAAGCCGATCCATCGCTGGCTGCCGTGGTCGCATCGCTCACCGCTTCTATCGACAGCACCAACCCCAGCGCCTGAATTTGCGCTTCGGCTTGTGGCGCGATTTCACCCAAGCGTCTGTCCAGTGTCCGTCGGTCACGAATACGCGCCAAGCCGCACGAAGCAGCGACCAACGGCCTGCCTGCCAGATAGCGCCACACCGACCGGCACGCCCATAATTTTTTCAGCAAACTCACCACATACACTTTGAACATCGTCTTTTCACTGTACAACTTTGGCGCTCCGCGTTTCAACTCGTCGCATTGTGCCTCTACCCATACCATGTCGACCAGCGCCAACAATTGGACTAGGGGATGATCCACCGTTATCATTGTCCTGAGCCTTTTCGGTTAAGTCTGAGTGTGATAACTGTAGACTTTACCCGAATCCGCTCTTTCATTCAGGTGGGCTTATGCCCCACCCTCACCTATATGAAGTTCCACCTCACCTGCTCGACTTTATGCACTCACTATATTTTGGGTGCATTCAAAAAAGTACTGGTCAGGCAGCAGCCCGCCAACGGTCATCCAACGAATGGTCAAGGACAGCAGCCCGAATGACCAACCTACGTTGCGCACCGTCGCGATTCCAGCGCATCCCGGCTCCGGTTAAACGACTTTCGAATTGTTTTACACCACTTTCGACAGTGCCCGACCCAATCGGTAGGCCATTTTCACGAAACTGGTGATATTGCAGTCGGCTTTGGTGAGGGTGGAAATAATGACTCTGTTGAGGTAAATCAGCCTTGTCGAGGGGCGTGGTAATGGCATGAATCTGACCTAAGCATAAATCATCGAGCCGTTGGTCGAGCCAATACTGGACACGCTTGGGTCAGATGGTCAACCGCGTGAAACCAGT
>JBDTVG010000261.1:0-4916 GCA_040007395.1 Chloroflexota bacterium | reverse complement strand
CGTACAAAATTGTCCCGTCTTTATCCATCACTTCCCGTGCGTTAGTCTACTAGCCCAAGTCAAGGTTGCCAACAAAGCCAATGAGATTGTGGCGATTCCTCAGTTGCTTGAGTTACTGACGGTGCAGGGCTGTATCATCACCATGGATGCCATGGGCTGTCAGAAGAAAATTGTCGAGGCGATCCGTACTCGGCAAGCGGATTATGTCGTGACGGTCAAAGGCAACCAACCCAAACTCAGCCACCGGCTTCAAGCCGCCTTTGCCGCGCAGGATAGATTGGACGCGTGGCCTGAAGGGGTCATCCGTACCGAAGCAACGGCCCATCGTCGCCATGAGATCCGACGCTGTTGCGTCCTACCCGATAGCCATCTTCAGGACCTAGGCTGGCGTGATTGCCAAACCCCAGTGCGCCTTGAACGCACCACGACTCGTGCTGGGAAGGTCAGTCTCCAAACCCATTACTATATCAGTAGCCTTCCGCCGCAAGCCGCTGGTCTGCTCCACGCCATTCGCGCCCATTGGGGCATTGAAAATCGTTGTCATTGGATTCTCGATGTCGTTTTCAAGGAGGATGCCTCCCGTTCTCGCTTGCGCTTTGCTGGCGACAATTTGGCTGTCTTGCGCAAAGTAGCACTCAATCTCTTACACCAGCATCCTACTCGCGGTTCGTTAAAGGGTAAACGTTATCAAGCCAGCTTGAATGAAGACTTCCTTCTCTCTGTCCTGAAATCTTCATTCAAGCTCATGCGTTAGCCCTTGGGGCTGGGGTGAGGAAAACTAATCTCACATTGAAAGCGCCCCTCTAATAAACTACAATTAGGGCAGATTAAGCGTAGTATTGGATAGAGTCGACTCATGAAACTGACAGTTATCGGCGGTGGTGGCGTGCGTGCGCCGCGAATCATTCCCTCACTGGTACGCCGCGCCAAACGTCTGGATCTGCAAGAAGTGTGGCTCATGGATATTGACCCGCCCAAACTCGATCTGATCGGCGGGCTGTGTCAGGCCATCGCACGGAAATTGGATGCGCCCTTCAAGGTGATCCTCAGTACCGACGCGCGTCAGGCGATCAGTGGGGCAGCACATATCATCACCACGATCCGACCCGGCTTTGAGGAAGGTCGCGCTATTGACGAACGGATCGCGTTTAGACATGGCGTGCTTGGTCAGGAAACAACAGGCGCGGCGGGTTTCGCGATGGCAATGCGGAGCCTGCCTGCTATTCTGGACTACTGCCGACTGGCTGAGGAAGTTGCACCGGGCGCATGGTTCTACAACTTCACCAATCCGGCGGGGCTAGTGGCGCAAGGGTTGAACGATGCGGGTATCCAGCGCGTGATCGGTATCTGCGATAGTGCCAATGGGGCGCAGAACGCCGCCAGCCGATTTCTGGGCGTACCGTTGGCTCACGTTCGGCACGAAGTCTTTGGCCTCAACCACCTGTCGTGGACACGCAGCGTGCGGATCGACCCTGACCCAGATGGCAGCGGCGGCGAGGAAGTCTTACCCGGTCTGCTGTCCGATTCGACGTTCATCCAATCGACGCACATGGCGATGTTCGATCCCGATCTGCGCGAGTCGCTAGGCATGTTCCTCAACGAATATCTGCACTACTTTTACCATCGCGATGAAGCACTGGCGACACTTCTCGCAAAGCCAGAAACACGCGGCGAGGAAGTGATCCGCTTGACCCGCGAACTACTGGATCGTCTCAAGGCCGCCGATAGCTTGAATCATCCTGAGGCGGGATTAGCAATCTGGCAAGAGGTCATGGGCAGGCGCAGCGCCACGTATATGGCTCATGCCCGCCACGATGCACCCCGCCCCAAACTGGAACCTGTTGGCGACGATGACGAAGGCTATGCCGGTGTGGCGTTGGGATGCGTCGAGGCCATTGCGACGGGTATTCCGCAGTTTACCGGATTGAATGTGCCGAACGCGGGGACGATTGCCGGGATGCAGGACGATGATGTGGTCGAGGTAAGCTGCCTTGTCGATGCAGACGGGCCACACCCCCTGCCGATTGGCACTGTGCCGGAAAGCCAATATCTGCTGATGCGTGACGTGAAACGCTATGAACGGTTGGCTTCGCAGTCGATCTTGCAGCGTTCGCGCAAGCTAGCTGTCGAAGCATTGGCGGCGCACCCGCTGATCGGCTCCTATCCGTTAGCCAAAGCGCTCGTCGCGGATTTTCTGGACGCGCACCGTGAGAGTCTCGGCACATGGAACTAGCACACCACTACGACATTCTGATCCCCGGCAACTATTTTTGGGATCTCATTTTCACGGGCATACCGTCCTTCCCGGAACTGGGCAAAGAGATCTACACTCGCGATGTGCATATTGTGCCGGGTGGCGCGTTGAATAGTGCGATTGCCATGCGACGGTTGGGGCTTAATGTTGGGTGGGTAGCGGCGCTGGGCAATGACTTTTTCAGCCACTTTATCGATCATTTCGTCCGCACCGAAGGTATCGATATGGCGCTTGTGTCGCATCTTGATCGACCTATGCAGCGTGTGACGGTTGCCCTGTCCTATCCAACGGATCGCGCTTTTATCACGCACACCGATCCGTCGCCTAGCAGCATGGATATGCTGTTGGCAGTCTACGATAAGGTCACATTCTCTCATCTGCATTTCACCGGATTGGTGGTCGATGAACGGGTTCCCGCGCTGATCGACAGATGCCACGAGCGCGGTATCCAAGTCTCGATGGATTGCCAGCATCGTGCCGAAACGATGGATCTGCCGCTGGTGCGCGATATTCTGCGGCGGCTCGATATCTTCATGCCCAACGCCAGCGAAGCCAAATTGATTACGCAAACGGACAGCCTCGAAGCCGCCCTTGATGTGTTGTGCGGACTGGTCGCCTATGTGGTGGTCAAGAATGGCGCTCATGGAGCGATTGCCCGCCACAACAGCCGCGATTATCACAGTCCGGCGCTGACTGTCGAAGTGGTCGATACAACGGGCGCAGGTGACGTGTTTAACGCTGGATTCTTGACCGCCCATTTGCTCGGCAAACCGACTGACGAGTGTTTGCGGTGGGGCAACTACTGCGGCGCGATGACAGTCGCCGGGGCAGGTGGAACGAGTACCGCGCCAACCCGCGCTCAATTGGAAACGTGGTTAGCACAATAAGAAACACCCAAATTTAGCTTATGGAGAATCTGAATGGCAGTCCATCCTAATGCAGCAGTGATCGAGCAGTTCTACAGCGCTTTCCGAGCAAAAGATTATCCCGGTATGGCGGCTTGTTATCATCCACAGATTGTGTTTTCGGATAAGGTATTTCCAGAATTGCGTGGTTGGCGGGCTAATGCCATGTGGCACATGTTCTGTGCAACGCCGGGGGATCGCACCATCACCTTCGATCACGTTCAGGCGGACGACAGTACGGGCAGCGCTCACTGGGAAGCTAACTACGATTTCTCGAAGACGGGCAGGCGCGTCCACAACAAGATCGATGCCCGTTTTCGCTTTCAGGACGGCAAGATTATCGATCACCGTGACAGCTTTGACTTTTGGCGCTGGTCAACAATGGCGCTTGGCACGACGGGCTTGCTGCTGGGCTGGACTCCGATCATCCGCAATAAAGTTCAGAGCGAAGCCGCCCATTCGCTGGAGGCATTTATTGCGAAAAATGGCCTCACCGCATAAGATTCAAGAAAAAAGGAAGCCAATGAGAACCATAGATGAGATTCAAGCACAAATTACTCCACTGAAAAACATCGTTTTCGATGAGCATGATATGAATGACCAAAACCGAGCAGGGATGCGAGCCGGATTCAAAACCGCGCTAAAGCTAACCTATGATGGCAAGACCCCTATCGAAATACTTGAGTACACACGCCGGGATGAGAAAAGTTATAACACTTACGGTGATAGCTTTGCTAGCGCTTGGCAATCAGGCTATATATGCGCCTTGTATTGGGCGGCTGAACAGCACGATTTGGATCAAGATGGCAAGCTGATCCTTCGCACGAGAACCGTTTCCGAGGACTAGAGGGTGTTTGGAAATCGTTAACCCCACCCTAAATCCCTCCCCGCCAGCGAGGAGGGACTTCCAGAAAATGGTCAAGGAGTTGAAACGTGAAATTTCTGCTCACTTCCGCTGGCATCAAAAACACCAGTATCCACAACGCGCTGGTCGATCTCCTAGGCAAACCGATTGCCGAGTCCAACGCGCTGTGCATCCCCACTGCGGGATATGGACACCCCCTAGCCAAACCTTACAAGGCATGGCGTTTCATCAGCGGACAAGAACCCGATTGTCCGATGTGCGAGCTGGGTTGGAAGTCGATGGGGGTGCTGGAGCTGACCACGCTGCCCAGCATCGACCAAGAGCGCTGGATTTCATGGGTGCGGGAGGCAGACGTTCTGCTGGTAAATGGCGGTGACGCCCTGTACCTGTGTCACTGGATGCAGCAGTCTGGGTTGGCGGATCTCCTGCCCTCGCTACCCGCGATGGTCTGGGTAGGGCTGAGCGCCGGTAGCATGGTGATGACTCCCCGTATCGGGATGGACTTCGTCGGGTGGAAGTCGCCCACCGGGGGCGACAGTACGCTGGGCATTGTGGACTTCTCGATCTTTCCGCATCTCGATAACCCCGATTTGCCGGAAAACACCTTGGTCAACGCCGAAAAATGGGCCGCCGGAATACAGGTGCCCGCCTACGCGATTGACGATCAGACCGCCCTCAAAGTGACCGATGGCACCGTCGAAGTCGTCTCCGAAGGCCATTGGAAACGGTTTACACCCTAATAGGGTGCTGCCAGCGATGGAAGGGGAGTCACGCCATTCTGGAAGTCCCGCCTCGCGTGCGAGGATGGATTTAGGGGGTTAACGATTTCCAAACACCCTCTAAGCTGGACTTTACACATGGGTGGTATAAGAATGAGGCAGACTAAGCAGTC
>JBDTVG010000260.1:0-6634 GCA_040007395.1 Chloroflexota bacterium | reverse complement strand
TCACGTCCGGTTCTTAGGGGGGAAGGGGCTAGAAATAGCTCCGACCTACCCGACCCTGGGAGACCTGAAATGGGATTGGAGAGTGTTGCGCGAGCCCTTGATGGGGCCGAGCCGTGTTGTAGTAGCAGACGTATTCCGTCAGCACCTTCCACAAATGACGCCGGTTCAGAATGAGAAGTTGGTCCAGGCACTCGGTGCGTACCGACCCCCCCAACGCTCGGCGACCGCCTTCGCTTTGGGGGCGCGGAACGGCGTGAACACGATCTCAATACCTTCAGAGGCAAAGATGTTATCAAAGGCCGCCGAAAACTTGGTATCGTTGTCGTGAATAAGGAATCGCATCATCTGAGGGCAATCGGTGAGGTGCCAGACCAATTGACGCGCCTGTTGAGTGACCCAGGCACTATCGGGCATCGCCATGCAACCCGCCAGATGGACCCGCCGCGAACCCATCTCGATGAAAAATAAAACGTACAGGGTCTGCAGGTCGATGGTTTCGACGGTGAAGAAATCGCAGGCGAGCATCTGCGCCCGATAGTGCTTCAGAAACGTCCGCCAGGAACTGCGTCCGCGCTCAGGAGCAGGCGGCAGATGATGCCGCCGCATCACGTTACGCACGGTGCTGCGATCCACTTCAAATCCCAGCTTGAGCAGCTCGCCCTGGATCTTGTCAAAGCCCAGGCGCGGATTTTCGCGCGCCAGGCGCACAATCAGGGTTTCCAGTTCTTCACCAATCCGCGGGCGACCGCCAACCTTCGGTCGCTGGGTCGTCCACTTTCGGCGCACGAGTTCACGATGCCATTTCAGCAAGGTGTCTGGCTTGACCAGCAGTAGACACTTCTGTAATCGGTCGCGAAAGTTCTGAGACACGTCTTTGAGTTGGTTCGCGAGCGCGACCAGCATCAGTTTTTCAGGGCGTGAAAGCTGGGATTTGTCGTTTACCTTGCGTTCCAAAATGCGCAACTGCTGGCGTAACAGGGCAATTTCCAAATCCTTTTCTTGAGCGCCTACACCGGCCTCCGCCATGACATCGAGCACGAGGGATGCGAAACACAGCAAAAGTTGGTAAATCATGCCTTGGGTTTCGTTATTTATAGGACGACGACACGCTTCCGAGCATACCACAGTTTCAGCGCGCCTGCGCCATTCTCGACACGCGGATAGGGTTTTTCAACCACACAGTTTATGCTTGGATAATGTAGCCAGAATCACCCGTAGAACAGGTCATCAGGAGAATAGAATGCACAAATCATCTTCAGATAGAGTTACTAGCCAATACGACGACCTTTCGCCTGAGGTAAATGTCGGGATTCACCATAAGCAAACATGCTGATCTACCCCTACCTTGCCAGCCAATCAGTGCTGCCACGCCGGATTACTGTTATCTGCACTTAGATCTGTTAGACGACGCGGATCACCTTCGCCGCTGGTGTTGACGACATAGATGGCTTGTGTCCCTTCCCGGTTGGAGACAAAGGCAAGCTGTCCGCCGTCTGGCGACCATACAGGTGAAGACTCGACCGCCGCATTGCCGATGATACGTTTTACGGCGCTACCATCGCCATTCATCACATAAATGTCGCCATTGCCTGAACGGGTAGAGGCAAAGGCAATCTGCTTGCCATCGGGCGACCATGCAGGCTGCGAATCGTCGGCAGGATTGCTTGTCAACCGGACAACCGCACTACCATCGGCGTTCATGGTGTAGATTTCTTTGTTGCCGTCACGGCTAGAGGCAAAGGTGATTTGCTTGCCATCGGGCGACCATGCAGGCTGCGAATCGTCGGCAGGGTTGTTCGTAATCGCTTTAGCGCCGCTGCCATCGATGTTGATGACCCAGAGGTCACGGTTGTTATTTTGCAGCACATCATAAGCGATCAGTTTACCGTCGGGCGACCACGCCGGATGATCGGCGCTGTTGTTGAGCGGTGTCAACGCTGTGGGGTTGCTGGCATCCGCATTCACACGATAGATCTGTAAAGTCTTGCCTGTAAACGCGGCGTAGGCAATCTGCTTGCCATCGGGCGACCACGTCGGTGAACGATCATCGTCAGCGCGATTGGTGAGCCTGACCGCCGAGGAGCCATCAGCATTCATGGCATAAATTTCAAAGTTGCCATCGCGGTTGCTGGCAAACGCAATTCGCTTTTGCGCCCCGCTAACCGGAGGGAGTGTCGGGCCAGGAGTCCAGGTAAGCAGCGGCGTTACAGAGGCTTGTGGTGTAGACGATCCCGGCTGTGTTGCATTCGGCGTGTTAGTTTGCCCAATCTGAGCCGTCGCATTGCTAATCACCTGCTGTATCTGTGCCTTTGTAATCGGTTGTTGCAATAAATATGTAGGTGCAGCGCTCACGTCTTGGAACGGGATCGGGCGGGGCGCGTCGGGAGCGGCGGCGGCGGTCGTGCCTTTTAATGGTACATGCGTCTGATAGCCCTCCGACACTGTTTGCGTGATACCTTGGGCAGTCACCTCCCCCTGACCTTGCAACACACTTATCACAAACTGCTTATCCGGTTCGGCTTGCAAAACAGCCGTTGAACCCAGACTGATGTCGGCTCCATTGGCAGTAAATTTGATCTTCTGACCGCGTGGAACCTGAACCACCAGCCCCGACGGTGGAAGTTCATCGCAAGCCTGTTTGCCAATGCCTGTATGAAACGCAATCGTCGTCATCGCCGCATTGACTGAATCGAGCGTGGTATCGCCGTACATGACAAACGTAACCTGCTGGCCCGCCGTTGTCCCCGGTAAATTCACAGCCGCCCGCATCACAGCAATACCCCACGTTCCTGCGCCTTCATTATAAGCGTTCGTGTGGATTGTCTTGAGATCGGCAAGGTTAACCAGATCACCTGGCGCATTGAAAGTAACCGTATTGGTGGTGGTGACATCCAGTTTTGGATTGCCATAGCAGACTTGGTTAGCGCCAATATCATTACAGCTTCCTTTGACCGTTTCCAAGGCAGTAGTCACCGTCTTTGAACAACTTCCAGCAATCGCCTGAGTCGAAGCAATCGTGCTTATCGCTGACGTGCTAACGCGGGTCGGTACAAGAGGTTGGGAGCCGGAACAGGCAGTTGTCACGGTTGTGATGGCAATCAGACAGATGATCACTTTAACAGTTAACTTTGACAAATCCGGTTTTCCTAAATATCTGAAATGAAATGGTGGAAGTCAATTCTCTGCTACTAGCGCTCAATCCTTGTAAAGATCGGGCGCTAATCAAGAGCAGGACAACTTTACTGCTTTTTGCCCTGTGTCACGTTCAATTCATAGCCACCACTTGTCTGTCCAGCGGCGTTCTGATCGCGAGAAACGACAATCGTATACTGACCAGCGCCGGGGACGGTAATCTCGTTCATTATGGCGGTTGTATAGGTGTCGTCAAAACGAGCCGTGTTTACATCCTGCTGGTTTGAATCTACCAGACGCAGTATAGGCACAAGGGTTCCACTGGTTCGCTTTACGATGATGGTAAGCGGATCTTGACCTTGTACATTCAGCGAGTACGAGTCTTGCCACTTGGCATTGGTGAGCGTGCCTTTAATGGGCGTACCCGCCTTGACCTCACCTGCGCTGGTCTTGAACACAGGATTATCGTCGCCAGTACCGAGTACCGTTACTGCCAGCTCATATTTGCCAGCCGTATAGCCGCTTTCGCCATCCTGTCGCTGAACACGGATCTGGTATTTTCCAGGGCCGGGTAAAGCCACGTCCAGTGTAGACGCGGCGTAAGTTTCATCGGCCCGAGCATGTTGTATTTCCTGATTATTGGCTCCGTACAGAAAGATCTCAGGAAACAGTGATCCATCAGTTCGTGTGGCTGTTATTCTCAGGTTATCCTTTGATTGAGCATCGAAGGTGTACACATCAGCCCATTTGGTATTGGTCAAGCTACCACTCACGCTTTTATCGATAGTCACAGGCCCTACAGGCTGACCTAGATCGGCACGATCCGCACCCGCGGATTCCAATATGACCAGCACCGAATATTTGCCCACACTATTGCCACTCTGGTCACTGTAGCGCTTGACAATCACCGTATATTGACCGGGGTTGGGTAACTGAAAGTGATCGATGGTCGCGGAAGTTCCGTCGCGGAAATTGCCAGTGCGACTTACGATGTTACCACTGCTATCCTGCAAAAGGAGTTCGGGCAGCACTGTGCCATCGACACGTTTCGCATTCACCGATATAACGTCCTTGCCCGTTGCGTTGAATGTCCAGCCTTCACGCCAACGCGCATTGGTGAGTTCGCCAGCCGCAGGGTTATCATACTCAATCGGTTTCGGCTGAACCTTGACACTTGGATTGTCCTCACCTGCACCTGTCAACGCAACGGTCAACTTATAGTTGCCAGTGGTCTTGCCATCTTTTGCGCTGTAGCGCCCCACTGCAACGGTATAGGTACCCGCTGACGGCAAGGCAAAGTTCTTGACAATGGTCATGGCATAAGTGTAATCAACACTTGCCCCAGCCAGCCGCTGACTATTGCTGTCACGCAGTTCTACGATTGGGGCAAGCGTGCCGCCTGTCCGTTCAACGGTGATCGTGATGGTATCCTTCGCCGGAGCTTCCAGAGTCCAGGTTTCTTCGCTGTTGGCATCCGTGAGCTGGCTCTCAACAGGCGTATCATAGGATACCGTTTTCTTTTCCTGTGCAGTGATAGGCAGGGGATGGATAGTCATTACCAGCATTGCGATTAACACAACGGTCAGACCCACACGAAAAAGTTGAAGTTTTCTCATCTGAAACGCTTCTTTGCCTATAAAGGTTCACTTTAACTTACTGTAGCACTATTCAATTTTCCTGCATCTAAAAACAAAATAATCAGGGTGTGGGGTGTGGTGGTTACTTCGCAGGTCTAGCCAGAAAGCGTCGACATCAAGCCGCTAATTGGCATCGTTGAGCCATTCTCAATGCGCCATGTGCCCTTCTTTATAGAGGACAACCCAGCGAGGGTTATCGTCGCTGCCGCTAAGAATTCGCCTCAGAATATCGTAGATATCTTGGCCGCACCCTTCGGGTCGAGTAGTCCGCTCAATTCCAATCCTGCAAGGGTTGCATCATGACCCCAAAGCTAGAATTGCCGCACCTTTTGGGCCAAAGACAACCCGCTGTGGGGCAGCGAACGCATCCGAGGGGAGTTGCTCAAACTAAACCTGCATGTCGCCAAACGAACTATTCAGAAATTCATTCGCCAGGTTCGACCGCCACGCCCCTCCACGCAGAACTGGCGCACTTTCTTACACAATCACGCCCACGAGTCTGGGCGTGCGATTTCTTGCCCGTGATTAACCTGTTTTTTCGGCAGTACTTCGTGTTTTTCATCGTCGAATTAGCCTCCCGACGAGTGGTTCACTTCAGTGTGACCACTCACCCGACCGATGCTTGGGCCGCGCAACAACTCCGGGAGGCCACCCCCTTCGGCAAAGGCCCCAAGTATCTCATTCGCGATAACGATAGCAAATACGGTGTGGCGTTCGCCCGAGCAGCCGCAGGAGCCAGGATCAAGGTCCTCAAAACCCCCGTCGCGGCACCCAACGCCAACGCGGTGTGCGAACGATTCCAAAAATCGGTACGCCGCGAATGCCTCGATCACCTGTTTGTGCTAAGCCAACGGCATCTGTACCGCATCATCCACGTCTACGTATCCTATTTCAACTAGGAGCGTCCGCATCAAGGTCTTGGTCAACGTATTCCCATCCCGTTGGATACCGTCTCATCAGTGTTGGGCACCGCCCAGCCTATTGGCGTTTTTCCGATCTTAGGAGGACTTCATCATGTGTATCGGCGAGCGCCATGAGCAGGCGGAAAACGACCTTTGGTGTACTTGGTAGCCACCACGGCCCGGTCTCAAGCAGCGATTCCGCTCACGCAGCCCGGCCATGGCACTGGGCCTGACCGACCATCTGTGGTCGGTCGGCGAATTCCTGTCCACGCCCCTGCCCACCCTGGCTTAGCCGCCGGCTGGGCTAGACCCCGTTAGCGGGGTGGCCGTCGTGCCCCCAGTGGGGTTCTTAGCGGACGCCAGAGCGTCGGTCATCAAGCGCGTTGCCACTTACCGGATGTGTTACTTGGTCCTCCTCCAGGCTTCGCGAATTATCCACGCCTTTTGTTTTCAGTACCCGGCGTGCCATTCAGCGTGTTCGTTATCGTCTCGATGTTATTGTTGGCTGTTTATCTCACGTCAACTGCTTAGTTTCTGAATCAATCAGGGGGCGAGTAAGTACCGCACAAACACAAGATTACGATACAATGGTACGAAACTCAAGGTTTATGTCATCCCAACGAGGTCAGCTAAAAGATGCGTACCTGTTTCGTAATTGCCCCCTTTAAGGAACCTTTTGGTAGCTACTATGAAAACATCCTTAGACCAGCAATCGTAGCAGCTGGTCTTGAGCCGAAGCGTGGAGATGAATTCAACACCATCCATCCGATAATGAGTGACGTTTGGAAAAGTATCGTCACATGCGAGATCTGTCTCGCTGATCTTTCTAAGAACAATCCAAACGTTTTGTTCGAGGTGGGATTGGCGATGGCTATTGATAAACCGATTGTTCTTCTGACACAAGAGCCAAAGAAATCTAGTCACCCGACACCTACCAACCACAAGGATGAAAGTTAGGCAGAG
>JBDTVG010000259.1:0-7105 GCA_040007395.1 Chloroflexota bacterium | reverse complement strand
TTTCGCCACAATCGATTTGGCGTGCGTTCGCCAACAGTATCGCAAGCAGCGGGGTATTTTTGACGCTGATGAAGGAAGAAAATAAATGAGCGATCTGTGGACGATGATGTGGAAAGAATGGAAGGATTTTCTCTGGTCGGGTGGGCGCTCTGATTTATTCCGGCCTTTGCTAAATATCATCGTACTGGGGATTATCTTGCCATTATCTTTTAAACAGCGGTGGATCGATCTTGCCCCAACGCCCATCGTGATTATCTTGTTCACTCCTTTTGCGTTTGTTATGCTTCTAATTAGCGATGCCATCGCGGGGGAGCGCGAGCGTCATACCCTGGAAACCCTGCTTGCCAGCCGCATCTCTGATCGCGCGATTCTATTAGGCAAGGTGCTGGTGGCGGTCGGCTATAACTGGGGGATGACCCTCTTTTGCCTCCTGCTCGGATCTGTAGTGGTCAATTTGTCACAAGGGTCAGGGCAATGGGTGTTTTATGACCCCATCGACCTCTTCGTGGTGGTGCTTATTTTGGGCTTTCTGACCATTCTCCTTGCCGCCAGCGGCGGAGTGCTGATCTCCTTAAAGTCTGCTACTGTGCGCCAAGCGTCGCAAACCATGGTACTGAGCATCATGTTACTTGGCTTGGCGGTCTACATGGTCGTCAGGTTATTGCCGGCGAGTGTGTTCGAATCGCTGACGACTTCTCAAATGGTCCAGATGACCATGCTGATTCTCGTTGTCCTCGATGTGATTCTATTGGCCGTCTCGCTGGTGAGTTTTCAACGGTCGCGCCTGATCCAGGGTTAAACCCGGTCCAGCATAAAATTCGGACTTTCTCACCTGAGCCGACAGAGTGTTGTCAATTACAGTGCAAAGCGGCGGGAGACCCACACTCCCGCCGCTTTGGTGAATCTACTCGTGTCATGATCGGACATCATTGATCGGCGTTTTGTTGTGATATGTGAGCATTGATGTGCCGCACCACCCCCGCATCGCACGTTCGCAGCAGTGGGCTTACGCTGTGAAATACACCTGATGTTATCCAGTTCTCAGTCGACTCTTCAGGGACTTGCTTGGTCTGACAGTTAGTTTCTTGATGACACGCGGGGCGTGACGCAACTTACCGCCTATGAGCAACGCTCCAGCTTGTTCACCTCGATCTATCCTCCTGACTTCTAACACCAGAAAGTTCTCCAACTCGATGCGCCCTTCTTGTACCAATGCTTCCGACCAGACTTCAATGAGCGCCTCTATCATTTTCTGGATATCATGATTGCGAAGGCGGGTTCGCCTCCCTACCTCCGCAACAGTCTTATTCTTGTCGAGAGACATCCTCGCCCTCCATCTGCGCCTTGGCGGTTTGTCTGGCGGTTTGTCGCTGCTGCGCCCGCCGTTTCATAGTGCGAATGTCGGTCATCGTCGGCTGCCCGTCATCTGCTCTAGCTTTTCCAGCCGTTGCCTCCGCCATGCGTTGTTTGGTGGCCTGGGCGAAGGTATCTGGATAATCTTTCTTGGATGGCTTTGGCGGGTCGGGCTGTGTAAATGTCGGTTGTTTATTGACACTGACACCCCGTTCGAGCAGGAGCGGTTCCTCATTTTTTGAGGCAGCAAAACGGGTCTGCCAGTCCTCGCGTTCGTAGAGCCGTGTCAGCCGGGCGGTCAAGATAACCTGGGTGGCAAAGGCGGGTTCGACAAAGCGGGCGAAGATGGTGCAGTTGCCTATCTGCGGTGTGACCATTTCATCGACAGTGAGCAAAGGACGCTGACGAAAATTTGCTTTCTGCGGATCGGGATTAGCATCAGCGGTGGTTGTGCCGGAGGCTTTACTGTAAAAATCGGCGGTGTCATGGTCGCAGCCGCCGTAAACAATCTGGGTCGCTAATCCGGTAAACAACGCCTGTGTCCCTTCCGTGCCATAAATTAAATGGAACTGGCCTTTCGTTTGAGCGCCGACGATGCCTTAACTCAGGCGGTTGTCGTGTGGAAAAGCGATCAAAACCGGGAATAGTAGAACGATTTTGACACCAATATTCTGTTCCCATTTTTCAAGTGTCATTAAAGCCGACTGCTGGTGAAATCAAAAACCAGCATCCGATACTTCGTGGCTCAATCATCGACTATCCCCTTGACAGAGTTGACCTCTCGAATTATGATATTAACTGACCAGTCGGTCAGTTATTTCAAGAGGTCAAATGTCTCCTCGTCCAGATGTCAGCGAAGAACGTCGCAATCAAATCATCGAATCGGCCATTAAAGTCCTTGCTCGCGAGGGATTCGCCAACACGCGAATGGATGATGTCGCTGTCGAATCAGGTCTTAGCAAAGGTCTGCTCTACTGGTACTTCAAAAGCAAGGAAGAAATCATCATTGCCATTGCCGATGTGCTATTTGGCGCAGCACTGCACAAGTTACAGAATTTTCCCCTAGAGGGACAAACGGCAAGGGCTTTGCTGGAGAACTATATTGAGATCTATATAGCGGACCTCCGCGGATTGCTTAAGTTTACCCCAATCATTTACGAGTTCTATGCCTTAGCATTTCGAAATCGTGCTGTACGGCAAGTGATGCAAGAATACTTGCATCGATTTGTGGCGATCCTGGAGCCACTGGTGCAGCGCGGCATAGACACAGGTGAGTTTGCCTCTGGCAATGCCCAACAGATAACTATTGCTATTGGCGCTGCGTTCGAAGGTACACTGCTCCTGTGGGCATACGACCCAGAGATGGTTCAGGTCGAAGCGCAGTTGCGGGTCGTAATGGCGGTGCTTCTCAACGGATTGGAGGCATCGAAATGACTGAACTGACGCAGGAGAAGGGAAGCAAATGCGATCAATAGGGTCTGGAAAGCCCTGTGGGAGGGTGGAATTAAGGTGAGGGCTGCACACGAAATTAACATGCGCCAACAATACCAACAGTGTGAAAGGGGATGAACAATGCGTATTTTGATCTCTGGTGCTGGACCGGCTGGGCTTAGTTTGGCCTATTGGCTCCAACAACGTGGATTTACTCCGGTTGTCGTTGAAAAAGCACCTGCACTCCGACGCGAAGGCTATGGGATCGATTTTCTGGGTACGGGTTTTGATGTCGCCCATGCCATGAATATTATTCCTCGACTCCAAGCCCAACAAATCCGCGTTAAGGACATCGCCTACATTAATGATGTCGGCGCAGAAATCGCCGTCATTGGGGCTAGACTTTTGGACAAAGTCACCAGAGGAAAATATCTTGCTCTGATGCGTTATACGCTGGTCGAAGCCTTATACTCGCTTGTGGAGCGTTCAGTTGAGGTTCGATTTCATCAAGCACTCAAGCAAGTCCGCCAGAATACTGACTCTGTTACAGTCACTTTTGACAATGACCAAGTTGAGACATTTGACCTGCTAATTGGGACCGATGGTGTGCATTCCAATACCCGTCGTTTGATCTTCGGCTCGGATAGTGAGTTTGAACATTATCTAGGGCTTTATGTAGCTTGCTATCCACTGCTGGATCGCTATGGTATTGGCGACCGCCGTCTACACTATACGGAAGCACACCGCCAGACAGTGGCTTATGCAACCGAAAGAGCCGGAGAAATCGTTGCACTGTACTTGTATGAAACCCCCGATGAAGGCGACATTCCCCGCGAAAAGCGTCTCGTGCGGTTACAAGAACAGTTTTCAGGCATGGGTTGGATTACTTCGCAGTTGCTTGCCGACATTCAAGACCCTGATGGCATTTTCATGGACAGGGTAGTCCAAGTGAAAATGCCTGCTTGGAGCCTGGGCCGTGTGGCATTGTTGGGCGATGCTTGCGGATGCATGACCTTCGCCTCGGCGCAAGGTGCTTCGATGGCCCTCGGCGGTGCTTATGTACTAGCCGAGGCTCTGCAAAAACAGGCCGATTATCAGGCAGCTTTTCTGTACTATGAAAGCGTTTTGCGAGCTGCGATCGAACAACGCCAGCAAACAGCACGCGGTGTTATTAAGACACTGTTGCCCCGTAATAAAATCGAATTTGCCTTGCAGTTGACCATGTTGAACGTGGTTTTGCGCGATCCATTTGCTGGTGTACTTCGGCGAGTCATGCACACTGAAAGCCTTTGGAAACAGTTTAAGCAAAGAGGACAAAATTATGCCTGAGAAATCACTCACTAGTAAACCGCCAACGGCCTTGCTTCGTTGGTTCCTGCGTTTACCAATTCTCATTTACCGCCTTAGGTTGGGCTGGCTGCTTGGTAATCGCTTCCTGTTGATAAACCATATCGGACGCAAGTCGGGTCATCTGAGACAAACGGTTGTTGAGGTGGCTGATCATGATCAGATCAGCGACACTTACTTTGTGGCTTCCGGTTGGGGTTATAAATCCAACTGGTATAACAATGTCATGGCACGGCCGAATATAAGGATTCAGGTAGGACCACGTAAATTGGCTGTGCGGGCAGAGAGTCTTGGGCCGGAAGATGGGGCACAAGTACTTCTTAAGTATCGAGAGAACCACCCCTCCGCAGCAAACGAATTAGCCAAACTCATGGGTGTGGCTATTGCAACCGCCACCTTCGTTGAACTAACGAAAATTGTGCGAAATTCGCTGCCAATTGTGGCGTTTCGCCCACAAACGGTTAAAAACCAACAAGATCGTGACGCTCAACAATTGAGATAGCACTGGATACTTGGTTTTGTCAGAACTGAGAACGTATTGGTCACGACCATAAAATCGACGTAGAATTGTCCCTTTGTCCACTAAAATCAGGCAATCGAGACAGATACCAGATCTGCCCATTGGTGCTGGAAGGTTTGGCGTTTTTCGCATAAAGTGGGAAACGGGAACGTGATTGATTGGTGTGGACGGAAATATTGGCGCAGTTCGCTAAAAGCCGTACAAAAACGACTGGCACTAGCGAAAGCACCGAAGCCGCGCATGGGATAATAACGTTGTTTTAACCCACGATGATCCTGCTCAATCCGATTGTTGAGGTATTGATTAGTGCGATGGACGACTTTGCGACCCAGTGTGCGACGAATAGCCCGCGGATAGGAAGCGTGTTTATCCGTAGTTACGCGTTCCGGTTTATGTCCAACTGTCATGATGGCTTGCTTGAAAAATGTCTTCGCAGCCTTGAGATCACGCCGTTCGCTCAGCATCGTATCCACCAAGTTCCCGTCACGGTCGATGGCACGATACAGATAGCACCAAGCACCCCTCACCTTGACATACGTCTCATCTACATACCAGGATTTACCTGCCTGTCCACGGCGCTTGGTGCGTAAGTGTGCCGTGAGCAACGGCGCGAAGCGTGCTTCCCAGTCGCGCACCGTCTCATGGCTGAACTCGTAACCGCGTACCGCAAACATTTCCACTAAATCGCGCAAACTCAATTTATACCGGAGCCGCCACAGCACGACCATCATGACAATATCGGTTGGGAACTGCACAGCATTAAAGCATGTGCCGGTGCGCTCATTGAACATGACTTTGCAACCATGGCACCGGAAAATCTTGTAGCCTAAACTGGTTCTTCTCTGATATTCGCGCGTATTTTTCGATTGACAATGGGGGCAGGTCATGCGTCCAGCTTTCTTAAAAGAAGCGTTGACAGTATACCGCATCTCTCCATCTCTCCCCGCGTTCTGAGATCTGACAGAACCAAAACGACGATGGATGGTCATGATTGTCTCCCGAAAGGCTTGTAAAAGGTAAGTATGTTCAAGCCATTGCGTACAGTCTGCCCTCACTAGCACCTTCGGGCGACGAGGGAGTATCCCCAATTAATAAAGATACCTTGATTCTAGAGTAAGAAGTTTACTTTTCATATTACAGAAGTTGTATAGATACCGTGATTGCTAGTCAGGCAAGATGTTAGAGGCCATTTGATAAAGAGTAATGATTAAATCCGCAAATTACAACAGTTATTAGGATGATTGGGCAGGTGCTAACCGCCTAACCATGCGATAAATCGAGGCAATGTAAATCATACTCTGGCTGGTGCTGGGATAGAATTCATAATTCTACAACCGGAATTGGATAGCAGGTGCGAGCCAGTGGAGCAAGGTCGGTTGGTCACGGTAGCGGGAGCGAATCGCTGCCATGCGTTTGGCCCATCGCCAACACCCGTACTCCCAAAAAATACATCCAGACGCCGGGTTTAGTTAGGCGGCGTCGCGGTAGTAGTCGTTTTGTATTACCCCCAAGATTGGGTGACATCGCACAGGTCTATCAGCGGTAGAAATGGGTCTCGGAAGCGGTGATTGTTGCTCCAGAGCCTAGTGTGGGCGAGCGGCGTTGTAGTAGGCAATGTATTCACGGAGCACTTGCCGCAAATGGACTTCATTGAAAATCAGTAATTTATCGAGACATTCGTTGCGGACAGTTCTGACCCACCGCTCAGCGAAAGCGTTGGCGTTGGGAGCACGAACTGGAGTATGGATGACATGGATATGCTCGGAGGCAAAGAGTGTGTCGAATGTCTCAGTGAACTTTGAATCGTTGTCACGGATCAGGAAGTGAAACCGCGGTGTGCGTCCTTCGAGGTTCCAGACCGCTTGGCGTGCTTGTTGGTTAACCTAGGCAGCGTTTGGATGCTCAGTACAACCGGCGAAGTGGACGCGACGGCTGCCCAACTCGATGAAGAAGAACACATATAGCGTCTGCAGAAAGAACGTTTCTACGGTGAAAAAATCGCAGGCCAGGATCTGGTTGCGATAATGGGTCATGAGATGGTGCCAACTTGGAGAATGTCCCCGTTTGGGTGCTGGCGGGATGCCGTGTCGTCTCAAAATATCGGCGACGGTTTCGTCGCTAAGCTCGATGCCCAGTTTGGCGAGTTCACCTGCGATTTTGTGGTTGCCCCAGGCTCGATTTTCATGTGCCAGTCGCACAATGAGCTGTTCAATTGCTTTGTTGGTACGGGGCCGACCACGCCGCGCCTGTCGCGGATAGGTCCACTTTGCGACGCACCAGCTCACGGTGCCATTTGAAGACTGTTTCTGGTTGAAAGATGCGCAGTACTTGGCCGAATTGCTTCACTGGCCAGCCTGTGACCGCCTTCAATTGAGAGGTCAGTACGACCAAGATTAGTTTTGGGTCTTCAGGGAGTTCGGGGGTAAGGGGGAAATGTAGGAGGGGTAGAATGAG
>JBDTVG010000258.1:0-17495 GCA_040007395.1 Chloroflexota bacterium | reverse complement strand
ACTGCCTCGCCGCGCACCAACAGCGGTACGATTAACCCGGTACTTGTTCCACTTTGCGCCATCAGTACCCGTTCGACCGCATCGCCTTCGGGAGTATCGGGGTGCAGCGTGACGGGTGCGCCCTGCTTCAAGCTGTAAGTCATCGCCATATAGTGATCCAGCGGATAGCTAACGCCTAACTCGTCGTTATATAACACAAAGCCGATCTCACGCAAGGATCGGATGATCTGACCTTCGCATGACGCAACAATACACCATGCCGCGTCAGCAGCATGGCTAATCTCGCCGTATAGGGTCGTCAGGCTGTCGCGATCTTGCCAGTTATCGGCGTACTCTTTCTTGACCTGTTTGCGCCAATGCACAATCGCTTTTTCAACGGAAGCAATCGTTTTTTCGGTGAAGGGTGCCTGCTCATTGGTGCTGTACAGTTCGACCAGCCCAATGATAGTCTGGTCGTAACGCAGCGGCACAAGCAAGGCGTTGTCCATCCCGATCTCTAAAAGATGCTCCTGCATTCGTTTGTCCTGATCGGGCGCTTCGCGTCGATAGCGGACTGGTTGACCACTTCGGACAATATCTCCGAGCAGTGTCGTGAGCGGTTCAGGACGCAGCGGGCCTTTGTCTGGCTCCCAATAAGCGTTGCACACTTCCGCCATCACATCCAGTTTATTGCCTGTCTGATTCCATCGGCTAACCTGACAGCGGACGACATTTAGGGCTTCCACCAAGCGCCGCGAGACCAGTTCCAACACCCGGTCAATTTCGAGTGTGGAAGAAACGGCGGCGCTGGCTTCCAGCAGCGTATTCAGTTCGTTCATGCGGCGCTGCATTTGCCCAAACAGCCGCGCATTCTCAATCGCCACTGAACCCGACGCGGCGAGATTTTCCAGAATTTCGAGATCGTCTTGGGTAAATTGGCCTTCGGTTTTATTGACACCTTCCAATACACCGATGACTAGATCCATGAGCAGCAGTGGAACGGCGATCACCGAATTGCCAACCCGTTCGATCTGGCGGGCTTCGGTTTCCACCACAGGCACTAGCGCCGAGTGATGATCGCGGACAACTCGTCCGGCGATGCCTTCGCCGGAATGAACCCACAGCAAGTTAAGCATGGCGGCTTGTGGCCCCGTAGCGGAAACGACGCTATAGACATCCGGTTGCGATTCGTCCCTGAGAAATAGACAGGCGCTCGTTGCCTGCACGATCTCGATAGTCGCCTCCAACATCAGCGTGATCGCATCGCTCACGGTTAAGGCCGAAGTAATGCCCTGCGCCGCACGGTTCAGCGCCCGCAGTCGTTCACTTTGCCATTCAAGTTCCTGTTCACGCCGTTTCTGCTCAGAAATATCGCTGAGTACTAATACCGTGCTACTCTCGCTGCTTTCGGTGGGGACGCGGCTGGCGCGTGACATGAGCACGGGTAACACTTGCCCAGACTTGGTGGCAAGCTGCTGGAAAAAACTAAGCGTTGATCGGGTTTGACGTTTAAGGCTAGTCACCAGTGCATCGCGGCCTGTCAGATGGAAGATGATGCCGACGCTTTGCCCGTAGAGTTGGCTGCGGGTATAACCTGTCATCCGCAGTAAACGGTTATTGGCATAGGTGATCGTGGCTTCGGTGTCGATCACCACCAGTCCATCACCCATCGTATCGAGTACCATTTTGCGGAAGCTTTGTTCAATCCGCATTTGCTCTTGACGGGCAGCCAGATCGCTGACGAGGCGGGCATTCTCAACGACAGTGGAAGCCTGATTGACCAGCGTGGTGATCAGCCGTTGACCGTGCACAGTGCTTATGTCGTGGGCTTCCTTCGAGGCCAACACCAACATGCCCGTGATCTGACCCCGTGCCGAAAGTGGGAGGAAATGAGCATAGCTCAACCGCAAGCCACTTAACGCCCGGAATAACGGCCCGCCACCTGTGGCGGATTGGATCTCTTGCAGGGCGATATTGACCAGCGGCGAAGCATTTAGCACAACTTCTGCCAGCGGGTTATCGCCTGCGATCAGCGGAAAGGCGGGGTTGCCCACTGCCCCACCTGAGACTAACCGAAGAAAGACCTCGCCTGCACTGTTGGGGGTGCGTCCTCGGTCTGTCGCGATCATGCGGCTGTTTAACATCGTGTCGTCGATGGTAAGCAGCCACGCCACATTGCAGGGCAAAACCGTCAAGGCCGCCTGACAAGTTTCTTCCAGCAGACGGGTGTTTTCGCCCAGTGCCACCGTTGCTGGGTTGAGAATAAAATTGATGCGGTCGCGCAGTTCAAGCAGTTTGATCGGTCTGCTGATAAATTCGTTGGCTCCAGACTGAAAGCAGGCGGCGCGTGCTTCATTCGGTGCTAGATTTGTCACTAGCACAAGCGGGATTTGGGCAGTGTTGGCATTGCGGCGCAACCGTTGGCAAGTCTCCACGCCGCTCAGACCGGGCATGGCACTATCGATCAGCATCAGATCCGGCTGTGTTTGTTCGGCAGCCATTAATGCCTCATCGCCGTTCTCGATTACCGTAACCTCATATCCTTCTTGGTTAAACCAGTTAAGAACAGGAGTGAGTTCGGCGGGTTGGTCATCTACCACAAGAATTCGTGTTGGCATGAAGGGATTGCTACTTGTTGGTTATAACGAGCGCGTCGTTGAGTAATTGTAGACCTATGCGATCCAGTCGGCAACCAGCGACGGTGAGGAGCGATGAACTGCTGGTTTGTAGTTTGCTGGATCGCCCGACTGAAACGATTTTACAACGATGCGCGGGGGAATGACATAGGTGTATGTTCCCATTTCGTATGAAAATCGAGGTGGTTTCCCAATAATATGATTCTTGATTCTACAAATCGTTTGTGTAAACATACTGCCCAGCCCTAAAGGACGGGGCGTGTACCGTCAACACGGGAGCGAAGGCGAACCTTCGGCTTATGCCCGCTCTGGTAGCCCATCGATGACCCGATGCTTTTGATATTGATCGCCGCGTGGTGATCGCGACCAATGGTCAGGCCGCACTCACACGTCAAAGTTCTATCGCGCAGGGTGAGGGGATGCCGCCGATTGGCAATGGTCGCCTGATGCTTCGCGAAGACACGACGAGCTTGCTGGTAGCCGTTCGAGCCTTCCACCTTACGCGACAAGCGCCTTGCTCAAGTGTCACGTTTTGCGAAGCCCCTGCTGTAGAACTGCGGACTTTCGTAGCGCTTAGCTTCGTTGTCTACCAGAAAATCTTTCAGCCCAAAATCGAAGCCGCCGCTGTGACCCGTGCTGGCTTCGGGAAGGTCGATTTTCTCAAGGACACTGAACACCAGCCACAGCCTGCCCACTGCATCGCGCTTGACAGTGAGCGTTTTAATCGTTCCGCCCATGTCGTGATGCTTCACGAATTTGTATTTGGTGCATCTATCGTGACGGTATGACCGTCCACCTTGTAGCCCGACTGCGGAAACGTGAACGAACGATATTTCTTGGCTTTCCTGAACTTCGGACGGCCCTTCGCCAATTTGGTAAAGAAGCGCTGATAGGCATCATCCACGCGACGACATACGTCTTGGCAGGCCTGCGAATGCAGTCCTTGCCACAGGGCAAAGCAAGTGGTTCGTCGCAACCTCAAGACGTGGGTAGACAGGCGATAGTAGCGGCGTTGCAGAGCGATGAAGTGGTTCCAGATGGTCGACGTGACAAAGATCTTGTGCCACAGCTTGCGATCTTTCTTGTCGCAGCGGTACAGTCGATATTTGTAGGTCTTGCGGATTTCGGTAGAATGATTGTCCATGGGCTAATCCGGTCGGAGCATTAGTGGGAACGCCAATTCCGCGACTAACACTTTGATTCTACCCCAAGACGCAACCAAAGTAAGGAAAGATCGCCGTAAATTAGGGCAAACGCATCAAAATTAATTTGAACCGTTATGAGCCGCTAAGACCTTTTCTGACCTTGCTCATCTCATTTTCACTCTGGGAAAGTGTTCGATTGAATAGTTCATTACGGTTCACAATAGCTCTATAAGGCTCAGGAATATTTTGATACGTTTGCCCTGCGCCTAATATCCCCGACAAAAATGCCGGGATATAAGGCGCAGAAGGTAAATTCCAGAGAGCATATTTGCGATGAAATAATACGGCGGGTCAGGTTAGGCTGACCCTCTAGAAAGCTATCAGGGTAGCGTGGTCGGTAGCATGGCGGCGGGCATTCCCGGATCGATAGGAAACGGAGTCGGAGCCGGAGTGGGGATACTGGCGAAGCCGGGACAAGTCGGCGTTGTGTCGGTAATGTTGTACTGTAGGCGTTCCTCGGCGGTCAGGTCACGGGTAAGGCGGCTGCACGCCAGCTTGACCGGATCGAGATAATCGGTGTTCCACAAGCGCAAGGTGCTATCGGAACTTGCCGATAGCAGATATTTGCCATCCGGCGAAAAGACTACCGTATAGATAAAATCCTTGTGACCGTAAAAGACGCGAATCTGTTGACCAGTGGCAATATTCCACAGCCGCACGGTGCGGTCAACACTGCTGGTCGCGATATAGTTACCGTCCGGCGAAAAAGCTACCGCCGTAACATCCCCTAGATGACCGCTGAACTCACGGATCTGCTTGCCGGTTCGGATATCCCAGAGCCGCGCCGTGTGATCGACACTGCCCGTCAGAATAGTCTGACCGTCCGGCGAAAACGCGACATTCCAGATTGCATCGGTGTGCCCCTCGAATCGTCGGATTACCTGACCGCTGCCCGCGTTCCATAACCAGGCCAGCCCATCAGGGCCACCCGTGAGAATCGTCTGACCATCCGGCGAAAACGCGACACTCCAGATCGCCCGAAACTCGCCCCTGAAGGCGTGAATCTGCTTACCTGTCGCTGTGTCCCACAAGTGCGCGATTCTATCTACGCCGCCAGTAAGGGCATATTTGCCATCCCCCGAAAGCGCCACACTGAAAATGGGATCTTTGCCAGCGGAAAACTTTTGTAGACTTTTGCCCGTGCGAATGTCCCACAACTGGGCTGTGCCGTCATAGCCTGCCGTCAGGACGGTTTTGCCATCCCGCGAAAAAGCCGATGTAAAAACTATGTCCGAATGCCCAGTAAATTTGCGAATCTCTGACCCAGTGGCAGTGTCCCACAAGCGCGCCGTTTTATCGGCACTACTGCTCACAATCATTTTGCCGTCCGGTGAAAAGTTCGCGCTGGTCGCGTCGTCCGTATGCCCTGTGAAAACGCGGAGTGCATCGGCAGGTTGCAAATCCCATATCCGTGCTGTACCGTCCAGATCGCTTGTGATCGCCGATTTGCCATCGGGCAGGAACGCTACACTCGATACAAAATCCATGTGACCGGACAGCACCCGTAGTTCATTGCCAGTCGCCACATCCCACAGCCGCGCCGTTTTGTCAGCACTGCCTGTCAGGATAGTTTTGCCATCTTTGGAAAACGCCACAGACAGTATGGAGTTGATGTGTCCGGTAAACTTCTGGATCAGCTTGCCCGACTCAGTGTCCCACAGCCATGCCGAATTGTCATAACTGCCCATCAGCACCGAATTGCCGTCTGGTGAAAAAGCTACGCTGGTGATGAACGCCTTGTCGGTGCTGAATTGGCGTATTTGCTCGCCCGTTTCCAGATTCCATAGGCGGGCAGTCGCATCCAGACTGCCTGTCAGGATAAATTTGCTATCGGGCGAAATCGCGACACTCCACACGGGGCTGTTGTGACCAGAGAAGGTGCGTATTTGCTCGCCCGTTTCCAGATTCCAAAGCTGCCCTGTTCGATCACTACTGCCCGTCAGCACATACTTATCATCGGCGGAAATCGCTACCGAGATGACCGCATCCTGATGTCCGCCGCCCTCAAAGGTTCTGCCGAGGGTATGCAGTTTCGCGCCCGTGTGTGCATCCCAGATGATAGCGGTTGTATCGGCGCTGCCCGTCACGATATAGTTGCCGTCTGCCGAGTAAGTTACATTGTAGACAGGTGCATTGTGAGTAGTCGCGCTCAAACCACTGCCGAGGCGCTGTGGCTTTGTGTTTGATCCTTGTGATCCTTGCCAGAGCAACACATTTCTATCGAACCCGCCTGTCACAAAACTTTTGCCGTCTGGTGACGCGGCGACACTGAAAACTGCGCCGCGATGCCCGATCAGCACTCGCGAGGTATAAGTTTCGTCGATAGCTCTGAGTAACACGGCACTGGCCTGTGAAGAATCATCGGCTTTCATGGCACGCAGAGCCAACAGCGCAGCAGTTTCGACGTTGCCGCGATGCCCTTGCAGCAGATTTTCAGCGGCGGAAACAAGACGCAAACTTTCGACACGCGCTTGATTGAGTTTGGTCTGTCCTTGTGCTATCGCCGCCATAGTTGCGTTATTGCTCGCCAAGCCTTGAGCGTTAGTCGCAGTGGCGGCACTGTTCAACCCCTGAACGTATACCTGACTCGCGGTGGCTGCATTGTTCATGGCGGTAATTTGGGCGGCGGTGGCGGTAGCAGCATTGTTCGCCGCCTGACCCTGTGCAATCGTCGCACTTGCCGCGTTATTGAGCGCCAAACCCTGTGCGTTGGTCGCCGTTGCCGCGTTATTGAGCGCTTCAAAGTGAACCTGAGTAGCGGTTGAAGCATTGCTGATGGCGGTAACTTGGGCAGCAGTAGCGGTAGCGGCATTATTCGCCGCCTGACCCTGTGCAATCGTGGCACTCGCCGCGTTGTTGAGCGCCAAGCCTTGTGCATTGGTCGCCGTTGCGGCATTGTTGACCGATTGATGGTAAACCTGAGTCGCAGAGGCCGCGTCTACCAGCCGATTACCTTCAAGGAGGGTCGCGGTACTTGCCAGCGCGATAGCAGTTTGCCCGTTGGTCTGGGCAGTCTGATATTGATTGTAGACCAGCAGTGTCAGAGCAAGCGTCAGGATCAACAAGATCACTAAACCGGCGACCATGATACGCGAAGCGATCAGGGGATTTTTGGACATAAAGCCTCTACACAACTACGAACAACAAGCGCGAAGGCACTGAATGTTCGGGTAAATCAGGTAGTTATAGAGTATACAGCTTTATGCCGTTCGCTAGCTTAAAGGGCGATAAGCGGTGGAGGGTATATTCGCGTGTGGCTGAGACAACACAGAGGCCATCTATTATGAATTAAGCTGTAGGGCAACTCTGGTTGGTTGCCCTTGATTTTTGTTATTTATTCAATACGTCGCATTAAGGGAGCTAGCGGCTGGCGAAACGATAGCCCACGCCCCGCGAAGTCAGAATGTATTCAGGGCGCTGTGGGTCATTTTCGACTTTTTGGCGCAAGTAGTGAATATACAGCTTAAGGCTGTCAATCGCATCGCCGTATTCTGGCCCCCACGCTTCCTTGACCAGATCGGTTCGGGTGATCACCCGTCCGGCGTTGCGAACCAGAACGCCCAACAGATTAAATTCTTTGGGGGTCAGGTGAACAGTCTTGCTGCGTACTTTCACCTCACGGTTGAGAAAGTTGACGCGAAAGTCGCCACCATTAAAGACCAGTTCCTCAGAAACAGCGGGGGTTGGTGAGCGCCGCAGATGCGCCCGGACACGCGCCACGAGTTCGTCATTATCATAAGGCTTAACTACATAATCGTCTGCACCCATTTCCAAGCCCCGCACCACGTCGCGGATTTCGCTCCGGGCAGTCAGGAAAACAATCGGCACGTCGGAAAGCTCACGTAAGCGGCGGCAAACTTCCCAACCGTCCATATCGGGCATCATAATGTCCAACAGAACGAGATCGGGATGACTGCGATAGGCTTTCCGCAACCCATCCTCAGCCCGAAAGGATTTGATAACCTCATAGCCGCGCCGCTCAAGCAGAATGCTGATAAGGTGTACGGTGGTTTCTTCGTCGTCAATGACCAGTATCTTTTCTGCCATCTATACTCCCGGTGGTACTTGTACAAACCAAGTTGTGGGTACAAACAAACATTCTATTGGAGAATACTGTAACATGCAAGCCATAACAGGCGCAAGTCGGGCAAACTGAAAACGCCCTTAAGGTTTGTGTAAGGTAAATGCTACGCGGTAGTCTTCGCGTTAAAAGCCCTGCTGCTGCCAATGGCTGCTGATTACCGCGCTTTAGCTTTTCCCTTATCGACTATCCTGTGCGAGAATAGATGTCATAGTACGCCCGATGGTCCGTTTTAACTTCTGTACATTCTTTAACATATCATTTCTAACTTGTCGTGATTTATGTTTACATCGCTGGGATTCTGGATCTTTGCGCTGGCAGTACTGCTGCTCCATAACACCACACGCGGACGGTTGCAAAACGCGATCCTGCTCGCTGCTAGCTATCTGCTCTACGTTTACTTCGATTGGCAGTTTCTTCTCCTGCTCATTGCGGCAACCACCCTAACTTTTGTGGCGGGGCGCAATCTGGCTCCAACGATGCGCTACCGCCGTTTGTTTTTCTATGCCGGTATCCTCTTTGATCTAGGGGTACTCGTATTTTTTAAGTACGCCGGGTTTTTCACAGCGTCTATTTCTGCCGCGTTGAATGGCGCTGGAACAACAGCACAGCCTTACGCACTCAATATCTTGTTACCGTTGGGATTGTCATTTTATATTTTCCGGCTGCTATCCTACTTATTCGATGTGTATAGCGGGCGGTTGGCTCCCACTGCATCGTGGATTGATGTCGCGCTCTATGTGGCATTCTTCCCACAAATCGCCGCTGGCCCCATCGAGCGTGCTACCCATTTTCTACCGCGTTTACAGGTAACGCGCCGCCTTGATCAAGCGCAGTTTGTGACGGGTCTGACGTATATTTTCGTTGGCTTGTTTTACAAAATCGCGATTGCCGATCCGCTGGCTCCGATGACCGAACGAACCTTTAGCAACATTAGCCAGCTTATGCCGCTTGATGCACTAGCCGCAATCATCTGGTTTAGCATCCGGCTATATGCTGACTTTGCAGGATACAGCGCGTTAGCGATTGGGTTCAGCACGTGGTTTGGCCTCCCGGCGATGGAGAACTTTCGCCAGCCGTATTTTTCGCAGAGCATCACTGAGTTCTGGACGCGCTGGCATATTAGCCTTTCGACGTGGTTTCGTGACTATCTGTTCTACCCGTTGACCCGATTTTTACTCAAACGGCTAGGCCGCCGATTTGCACTCGCGATAAACGCGGCTGGCCTACTAATCACCATGTTGGTAACAGGGTTGTGGCATGGCAGCAGCTTGACCTTTTCCGTGTGGGGCTTGCTGCATGGCGTGTACCTAATCTGGGAACGGCTGCTAGCTCGCCCGCCCACCGCATCGCCCGGACGTTGGCAGCATCGCATAACCGTAGTCTTCAATATTCTGGTGACACAATGCCTTGTCGCTATCGCGTGGGTATTTTTCCGCGCACCGACTGTACAGGATGCGCTGTTGTTCTTTCAGAAGTTACTCGCGCCGAATTACGCACTCGATAGTCTGTGGCTGCGAAGCGTGGCAACCCCGCTTATCGTATTGATCTTATTCGATGTATTGTTGGCAAGAGCAGTACGAGTGACGGCTTTCTGGGATCTACATCTGATATGGCGCGTAGCGCTGCTTGCCGTGTTGGTGGTTGCACTATTTATTCTGGGCAGCAGTTCCAGCGAAGCCTTTGTTTATGTCAGGTTCTAACCGACCAGTGACCGTGTGGCGTTTATTATTGACACTATTGTGTCTGGCGATTGTGTTGGTTGTCTGCGACCCGATTGTGGGGCTTCTCGCTCGCCGCTTTTACCCAGAACCACCCTATATTTTGCTCGATCTCCCCAGCTTCTATGGGCTGGATCGCTTCTGGCAAATGACCGATGCAGGGCAAAAGCCAATTGTCTTTACGGGCAGTTCGATGGTGTTTCATGGAGTATCGCCTCACGTTTTCGACAGCAGCATCGCCACGCTCACTGGAAAGTCGGTGGTTTCGGTAGATGTAGGTGTAACAGGCCAAACAAGCGATATTGCCCGCGATTTGGTTCAGAATATCTTCATTCCTAAAGGGGCATCTGCGATCTTTTATACAACTGAAATGCGGGCCTATGCGGCACGTATCACGCTGGCATCCTATCAGCGGTCGCCGCTAGGCTATATCATGCAGTTTGAGCCGGGACTGCGAAAAACGTTAGGCTTGTGGTTACTGCAACATTCGGCCTTGGCACGTTATCACAACAACATCCACGACCTGTTGACAGGCGCAAGACCGATAGAATATGGGGTAGGTTACTACAATGTGCTTGATGATCGAGGTCACGCTTCGGCATGGGATGTACAAGATGCTACGTTGTCGATGCCTATTCCCAATGACTTTACGCCATTGAAGATCGAAGCACCGTATCAGGCCGCGCTTACTGAGATTGCAACGGCATGTCAGCAAAGTAATACACCATGCATTGTGGTCAATATGCCGTTGCACAGAACGCTCTATCAGGTAATCCCCACGACCGAACTAGCGCAGTTTCGTACAATGATTCTCGAGAGCTTGGGTAAAGGCAAAGCGGCTTTCTGGGATTTCAACACCGACTCTTGTATTGCATGGCTCGGTGATAAATCGTTTCTGGATCGCGATCATCTGAATGAACCGGGAGCGAAAAAGTTTACCTATCTATTGGCGGTGCTGTACGCCCACCAGTTTATGGGTCAACCGATCCCGGCAGAGTCGCCTGTAGACTGTGCCTATCGCTCGTCATAAACCAGAAGTCTTTCGTGTATGACCTACTCTAAAACGCTTGTGAATGTCCAAAAAATCGCACTCACGTTGCTGGGTGTAGCGGTTGTCCTTATGGCCTGCGATCCGATTGTTGGATTTCTTGCAGATCGTTTTTACCCAGAGCCGCCGTACATTATGCTCGATCTTCCCAGCTTCTACGGGTTGGATCGCTTCTGGCAGATGACCGATTCGGGGCAAAAACCAATTGTGTTTACAGGTAGTTCAATGGTTTTTCACGCCATATCGCCTCATACTTTTGACAGCGCTATAGAGACACTCACTGGAAAATCAGTGATTTCGGTCAATGTCGGTGTAACCGAGCAAACGAGCGATATTGTCCGCGATTTGATTCACAATATCTTTATTCCCAAAGGGGCAGCCGCTATCGTTTATGCAACCGAGATGCGGGCTTATTCAGGACGCATTGCGCTGCCCCTTTACCGACGTTCACCATTGGGTTACACCATGCAGTTGGACACATTGCGTAGAACTGTGGGACTGTGGCTGCTGCAACATTCGGCATTTGCGCGTTATCGCAACAACCTGCATGATATGCTTACGGGTGCAAGGCCATTCGAAAGCGCTAAAGGCTACTACAATGACATCGATGATCGCGGTCATGCCTTCGCGTCGATAGTGTGGGATGTCACACGCTTGATCCCTGTCCCTAACGAATTCACGCCGTTAGTGATCGATGCACCATACCGCGAAGCGCTTGGCGAGATCGCGGTGGACTGTCAACAAAGCCACACGCCTTGTGTGGTCGTAAATATGCCGCTGCATAGGCTACAAAACAAGCTAATTCCCGCCAGCGATCAAGTGCAGTATGTGACGATGCTCAAGGACACAATCCGCAACGGTAAAGTCACTCTCTGGGATTTTAATACGGAAGCCTGTATTTCATTTCTGGGGGATGGAGATTTTATGGATGGCAACCACATGAATGAATTTGGTGCACAAAAATTTACGTCCATGCTGGCTATCCTTTATGCCCACCAGTTTATGGGTCAGCCAATCCCGCCAGAGTCGCATACCGACTGCGTACAGGTGACACCATGACACAAGCTACCCACCGACCATCAACCTATTCTCGTGCAACTCTCTCTTTTGCCGCATTCGTTTTGTTAATTGCGTTGGCGATTTTCAGCATTGGGCTAAACCGATCCGCTGTACCTGCTTGTAGAGTCTTCACCGTTGCCGAAACTGTTGAGCAAGCCTTTCCATCACCCGTGCTGGAACTCTGGCAGAAAGTAATGGGTGCGGGAATTGTACAGGGGCGTAGTTTGTCGCTGCTGCTAATGGCGCTGACTCTGGCCTGTCTTTACCGTTTAGTGAACGATCTTGGTAAGCAGTACGGTGGACAGCCAGCAAAACAAAGCGTCTGGGCGGTGCTGCTAGCTAGCTTGATTAGTATTCCACTGGCGTTTCTCGGCTGGACGGTACTCGACGGCGGCTTATGCTTTATCGTAACACTATCGCTACTGCTGCTTTGGCGTATTACGACAACAAAGCGACAACCCGGTTGGGTGATGGGGTTATTCGCGCTTGTGATGCTCAGTTTGCTGTTATGGTCAATGTGGTGGCTGCTGATGCTTATCTATGGCGTTTACACACTCTTTTTTTCCAACAAACGAAACCACCAGTCAACAGGTATTTTTCTGTTGTTCTATGGGCTGGTCGGCTTCTTAATCTGGTTTGTCCATACCACCTTTGATAGCCAAGCAATATCGGATCTCCTGTGGCACGAGATTTACACCGCGTTAAAGGTTCAAGTGCCTGTACTGGTCGTTTTCCTGTGGGGTGCCGGGCTAGCGGGCTTGTTGGCGTGGTATCGGGATCGGCATTCCAAACGGAGACCGCTCACCGTTTTACTAGGCTCAGTCATGCTTGTACCTGTTGTCAATATTGTCTCTGGTAGTGGTTGGAGTTTTATCACCCCTGCGATTTTTGCTGCACCGTTGGCGATGTGCTTCTCATTTATTTTCGTGACTCTTTCCTTCCGAAGTCAGGTGTTAACGCTGATAATCAGCGCAATGCTGCTGCTGGCTCCACGCTCGGTAGACGATATTGTTTATCTCCAAAACGAGCTTCAAGCGCATTATAAGCCCGGCACGGCGCTGGTCGTGAATCTCTCCACTGACTATGATCAGTCCACCCAAGTAACCAATGTTGCCGGACAACTTTGCACCCCTGCCCCATCACCTATCTATTACATCATAAACAAGCAGCTCTTTGCCGTCGACTCCCTATCCGGTGCTGTTACTGCGCTCCCGATGTCCGCCATTCAGAAGACTCCTGCTTATTTTGTGCTGTCTACGGGCGCACAGAAAGACCTAGACATCCCTGGGAAACGCTTCATTTACGCGGCAAAAATCAAGCGCCTGTCGCTTGAGCTATTTGCCAAAGTGGATTAAGCGTTTCCCAGGATTCGTGGCATCTAAACACTGCCAATAGAGCCTTCCACTTGGCAAAAATTCCAATTTCCAAAAATAGGCTTGACATATGAAAAAGTTAATTGTATAGTGTAATTCGATTTAGGTTAGTCTAAATTTATCTTTGATCAAGCATAATAACGCTGGATCAATGTTGAAACAGGGAATACACATCATGATCGAACAGAAACTCGACACCACATCTTCATTACCTACACCACCACCACCTGAATCGGGCTGGCGATTGCAGAGAGCAGCGCCCTCACTGCCCGAAGTCTTCGCCTCGATTCCTGTACCCCATGCTGCGGCGGGCTTCTGGCGGACTTTGGCAGCCTATGTTGGCCCCGGCTTGCTCGTCTCCATTGGCTATATGGACCCCGGCAATTGGGCTACCGATCTTGCGGGTGGCGCACAATTCGGTTATCTGCTCCTATCAGTCATTCTGATCTCCAATTTGATGGCAATTTTGCTTCAGCATCTCTCGCTGAAATTAGGAATTGTCACCGGGCGCGATCTGGCGCAAGCGTGCCGCGATCATTACTCGCGGCCTGTCACGATATTTCTGTGGATACTGTGCGAAATCGCGATTGCAGCGTGCGATCTAGCAGAAGTCATTGGTGCGGCGATTGCGCTCAATCTCTTGTTAGGTATTCCGCTGATCGTTGGGGTCGTCATCACGGCAGGCGATGTGATTGTTGTGTTGTTTCTCCAGCATCGAGGCTTCCGCTATGTTGAAGCGCTCATCCTTAGTTTAATCGCGGTCATCGGGCTGTGTTTCGCTTACGAATTGTTCATTTCGCAGCCTTCTATCATCGCCATTCTGGGTGGTCTAGTGCCATCACCGCACATTGTGTTGAACCCCTCGGCGCTGTACATTGCCGTTGGCATTCTGGGGGCAACCGTAATGCCACACAACCTTTACCTGCATTCCAGTATTGTGCAGACTCGTGCCTTTGAACATAGCGAAGCAGGCAAACGGAAGGCCATCAAGTTTGCGACGATTGACTCGACAACTGCGCTGATGCTGGCTTTTTTCATCAATGCCGCCATCTTGATCCTTGCAGCAGCGGTCTTTCATGGCACACCCAATGAAAATGTGGCAGACATCAACGATGCCTACAAGCTACTCACGCCGGTTCTAGGAGTCTCTATCGCCAGCGTTGTGTTTGGAGTTGCTCTACTCGCCTCGGGACAAGCTTCAACGGTCACAGGTACGCTAGCTGGGCAGATCGTAATGGAAGGGTTCCTGAGTATCAAGATGCGCCCGTGGCTGCGGCGGTTAGGGACACGCTTGCTCGCCATTATCCCAGCGGTTATTGTGACGGCGCTTTACGGCGAACACGGTGTAGGTGAGCTTTTGATCCTAAGTCAAGTCATTCTGTCGCTGCAACTGAGCTTTGCTGTGGTACCATTGGTGCAGTTCACCAGTGAAAAAGCCAAGATGGGGGTTTTTGTGAATACGCCCACCATGAAAGTTGTGGCTTGGGCGGTAACTATCCTGATTATCGTGCTGAACGTCTTCCTGCTGTACCAGACTTTCGCACAAGGAATCGGGGCTTGACCCTAGCGGACTTGAAGGCCAAATCGATTACATGATTTCCATTACGCCAACCCTCTCGCTTGACGAGCGCGAAATTCAGGAAGAATTTGTACGTTCATCAGGGCCGGGAGGGCAAAATGTCAACAAAGTGGCGACAGCGGTACAACTCCGCTTTGATGTACGCCACTCCTCCTCACTGCCTGCCGATGTGCGCGAACGATTGGTGCGTCTGGTGGGCAGTCGCCTTACCGAGGATGGATTGCTGATTATTACCGCGCAACGCTACCGCACGCAGGTACAGAATCGTCAGGATGCGCTCGATCAACTGGTCGAACTGTTGCGACAGGCTACCCAACGACCAAAACCACACTTCAAAACCAAGCCAACAAAGGCTTCAAAGCAGCGCCGATTGGAATCGAAGCAGCGCCATAGCGCCCGAAAGCAATTGCGACGGTCCGTATCACGCTCCGAAGAATAGTCTTATCGATACAAAAACTATCAACTCGATGACTATGGAGAATATCTCCTTTTCAAGAAAGTTGAGCCAGTTCTAACTTCTGATAAGTTAACTCAATAATGGAATCAATGTTTATAGTCCGAGGGAGGGTATGTTTGATCGTTATCCCGCAAGAACGCCTTATTGAGTCGCCCTACATCGGGTGGGTCGGGCATGGTTATACGGCTGCGAATGGTTCCGTCATGCGTCCGGCAGGATATAACTGGCATCTCATCTTCACACGTTACGAGGGGATTCTGCGAATCTTACTCGTCGGCGCATTAGAGGCGGCGCGACCACTCAGTTATGTGGCGGGCGCAGAGACCTTGTGGATAGGTTTTAGGGTCGGGAGTTATATGCCCCACCTTCCAGCATCCTCCATCGTCAATCAGGAGATAGCCCTGCCAGAAGGTAGTTGCAATACTTTCTGGTTGAGGGATAAGGTTTGGGAAGTTCCCAACTTCGAAAATGCCGATACCTTCGTCGAACATCTGGTTCGAGATGGCACGCTGACCCACGATCCACTCATTGGAGCAGCGCTCCGTGACGAACTCGAAAACGCTTCAGAACGTACTATACGATACCGCTTTCATCACAATACCGGATTACGACAGAATTACATCCGCCAGATTAAACGCGCTGAACAAGCGGTGGAACTCCTGCGTCGTGGGAATTCGATATTAAATACGGCCCATGAATTGGGTTATGCTGATCAGCCTCATCTGACCCGCTCACTAAAACACTTACTGGGCCACACCCCGCGTGAGTTATTGTCTTCAGCCACTTAGACAAGAAAGTTTGCCGTTTTTTTCAAGACTTAGCCGCATAGCCTATGTTACGATGCAGCCGTAATTGTATTTCTATGGAGGCTCAACATGTCTGAACTGGTTTGTGAACTGATTGTCTCTCTCGACGGTTTTGCCAAAGGCCAACGTTCGCCCGGTTATTACGGTTATTTCGGTCCCGATTTCGACAATTGGATCAAGACCAACTCCGCCATTCCACATCGGATGATCATCGGACGTAAAACCTACGAAATGATGAATGGAATTCCCGCCCAATTTCGGGACGAAGGATGGGAACCGATGGCGGCAACGCCGGGCTGGTTATTCTCGAAAACGCTGAAGGCGTCCGACTGGAAAGGGCTTAAAGTCGTTAGCGATGACTTGGTAGATTTTGTGCGTGAGTTGAAGCGTACTGACGGTCCCGAGTTGCGGACGCTGGGCAGCATGTCGCTAGTCCGACAACTGGTCGTGGCAGGTCTGGTGGATCGCTTGAAACTCGTGGTCTGCCCTTTGATTCTCCCGAAAACAGGCGCTGAGCCGACCTTTGAAGGGCTGCCAGACATCGGATTCGACCTTGTCTCGAACCAGGTTCTGGATGGGCGTGTCCTGCTTCTGGAATATCGACCGATGGGAGAACCTCCATACAGAGATTAGTCTAAATCGTCTAAAGATGTACTGCTCGAACTGCTCCTGAGTTACACGGTCTGGGAAAGTGCTCATGATTGGCCTACTCTTGCTAGGAGTTTTGCTCGATCATGACGCACTATCCCTTTCCCAAAAAGTCTGAATCATTTCTATGCCGAATATCGGTATAGCCCAATTTGCTGAGTGCTTCGTGTGCATAATCAGTTACGTGATGATTCTCATCTTGCGTGAAGGGGAGAATGTAATCGATAGCGCGGGGATCACCTAGAAGGCCTAACGTCTTGATTACCATATAGCGGATCATCGAACTCGTAGTCTCCCTCAGGAGCATCACTAGTGGTTCAAACGCTCGCAGGTCGCCCAACTTGCCCAGCGAATCGATAACCCATGTTTGCACAAGTTGATCGTTGTCCGTCAAATTCGCCAGCAGTACATCAATAACTCGTGGGCTGTGGAAGGCGCTTAATGCTTTGGCGGCATCGATTCGAAGTAAAGCATATGAAGAATATAATATTTTTATCAATGGCTCAATGGCGCTTGGATCGCCAATTTCGCCCAGCGCCATAATTGCACTGTCTACCTGTCGGATAGTACCGATCTCCAAGATAGTAATAAGTGGTTCAGTAACTCGTGTACCATAGGCGACCAGACAAGCCTTCGCTTCGATACGTATAAGTACATCTTGGCTGCCCAGATCTTCGATGAGCTTGTCAAGTGCTACGGAGTCTGCCATCTAGTTCCCCAATAATTGTCAGGCTAGTTCAGTCATTATAAAGACTAAATAAACCTGTTATGCAAAACTTAGAATACAGGCGAATCAATTTACAGACTATAACAAATATCTCTCTATACTTTTTCAAAACCTCACCAATAATCCTAGTCACCCGACAGTAGGAGGGAAAGGGCTTGCAGGGCAGGAAAATGCCG
>JBDTVG010000257.1:0-36344 GCA_040007395.1 Chloroflexota bacterium | reverse complement strand
GCTTAATGAAACTGATGGAGTGCTGTTGCTCAATGACCCCGTTCAGTTAGCCGAACTTCAAGCCTATGCGATGGAACGACTTGCATCAGGCCGATTCACGTATAACGCGCCGTCCGGCTTCCACGATGATACAGTCATTGCAACCGCGTTGGCGGTTCACGCCATCGGCAAAGTCTGGACAGCCGATCAACTGATAGGCTATGTGAGTGTACCAAGACAGAGAGACCCCTATGATTTTGGCATAGTACCGGGCAAATACCGCCCATACTAAGCCGCAAGGCCGCGTTACTACCTCCTAAACCAATCGTGTCACCAGTGACCTAAACCACCCCTAAAACGACTAACTAAAAGGAATCATTCTGTGAACATCAACGACGTAAAAGCCAAGCTCGACCAGCTAGACCAGCAGGTATCCGCTCAAAATTGGGAAGTTGAGCTAGCGCTCCAAACGCTAGCTGAGAATCCCGACGATAACGCAGCCCACCAAAGGTGGCAGAGGGCAACCGCACGCTTGGCAGCCTTACCGAAGGCCCGTGAGCATCTTGAACAAGCGCTCAACTCATTGGAAGCGGCTCAGTACCAACTGGCTAGGGAGCACTTGGTACAGGCAATCGCACAAGCAGACAAAGCCTCCGCCAAAGCAGCCCGCGACGAACACAAAGCCCGTGAGAACTTCGTAACGGCTGCAACCGCACGGCTCCAAGCGGAGGAAGCACAGCGCGACGCGGAGGAAGCGTTGTATTCCTACGACATTCCTGCTATTCGCGCTGCTGGTGAACAACCCGTGCGGCCTACTGCTGACTGGACACGGCTGAAATTTGACCAAGCGCTGATTGCCCTGTTATCAGCATGGAACATGGCTGCTGCGGCGAAGTCTATCTCTGTCCGAGTCCCGGCTCACTTGGGTCGCAGGGTCATTCAGAATTTGCACGATTCAATCGAGGCTAGCGCCGATTCCACGCCTAACCTCGTTTGGTACACCAAAGAGGTTAGGCCTACTAATACTACGTGGAGCGATAAAGGTGACTCGTTTGAGTACGTGGGCGTTGCTCCAACCTATGTAGACCCAGAGCCTCAGTCCTTGCTTCAGGCGTTGGCAGATGCCATGTTGCTTGAGGCGCTTGCACAGCCAGTTTTCGGCGCGTTCTCGCAGAGTCTGGGGCAGCTCAAGCAGGCCGTGATTCAGGTTGGTGCTGTGCAGTTCACCCCGCAACCTACAAATCGCGCTACCGGACTGATTCGGCAACTAAATGCGATAGCGTGCCCACCGGAGGTGATTGAAGCCGTGCAGGAATTGGTGAAAGGAGCGCTGAAATAATGACCACACACTCACTCGCGCAGTTGTTCGGTGATCAAGTTGTGGCTGGATATTTGGTGAGGTTTGGCTCACCATCTGACAGGGACTTTCACGATGACTACTTCACCAAACGTACTGAAATGCAGTACGGCGTGAAACCCGGCGACCCAATCCCGGTACTTTATCTGCATGGTAAGAGCGCCGAAATCGGGGAAACGCCACTTGGCTATATTACTCACATCGCAGTTGATGAAATCGGCGTGTGGGCGCAGGCACAGCTTGACCTCAGTAACCAGTACATCAAGGCAGTCAAGGGTTTAATAGCGAAGGGCGCTCTTGCTTGGTCAAGCGGTAGCCTGCCTGATTATGTGACAAAGAGCGCTGACCGCGAAATCCTTAGATGGATAATCGTGGAAGGTTCGCTCACTCCAACCCCTGCTGAGAAGTTGGGAACTAGGGTAGCGCTAGGTATGAGCGCAGCACGGCTCGACATGCCAGTTACCCGCACGTCAACCAGCAGCGGAATCCGGTACGTGAATCACGGTGCAAAGAGGTTGCCCTAACGGCCCTCAGATACACCCTCTCTCAGTCGAACGTAACCCTATAAAGGAATTCAACCCTATGTCTATCAACCAGATTTTCACCGCTTATGCTGCTGAACACGCCGAAAAACCGCTGGAAACTTTGAAGCAAGCCGCCGATATTGCAGTTTCCGAACTCTTTGCACGGCATCCAGCCGACCAGTACGCCGACAAGCTGCTAGGAATCAAGCTCTACATCACCCAATTGGAGCAACAGGCGAAGTAATCCATCACTATACTGTAGCGCGGAGAGCAGCCCCAAGTTCGGTTGCTCTCCGCTGTATCAACTCTCCCGCGAGGTAATATACACAATGTCCTCTTTTGTTAGGTCATAGCGTTCTTTTCGCGCACGCCATTTTGCTAACATGGGTAGATAGGCGGAGAGCATAGGAAAATGACTGTTAAAATTGTCGCCGCGATTAAGGCCAGTAAATCTATCTAATTTATCGCATATGAACCGCGTGTAGCTTAGATATTTTGTTTCATCATTCCCGCCAAAACCTTGGAAAGTAACTGAGAATTCATCAATCCCCGTTTTATCCTGTAGAGACGTATATGAATTTTTAAGGGCGCTGAACATAGCAAGTATATACGTTACATCGTCGCATTCTTTTTCGTTTAGTATATCTTCGCCTTCATAGATCTCTCGCGAAATACCTTCATATTCACCTTCATAGCCGTTTTCAAGAATTTCGCGAGAGATCTGATATTCTTCACTGCTATCAGCGTCTATAATTTCTAAAATTCTATACTGGTTGGCAAGTAGCCATCGCTCTACTTTGGATAATTTCAACATACACCTTTAATCCTTTTGTAAAGTTAGATCTAGAGTGCAAAGTATAACATCAGTAGCTTCCACAGCACACTTTAGAACACGCTCTAGAAAGCCCTTATTTTGCACGATAGTTTTTAACCATGCTACGCGACCTACCACCAAAACCCCCGCTGTCGGCGGGGCTGTATTACGCTTGGAAAGGCGACGCTGGCGGCTCTATTCCCCGAACGAGGTCTTAGGCCAGTTTGAAAAACTAAAGGTACTAGCATGTACAATGAAGTCAATAGCTACTTTCGTATTTGGGTCCAGTGTTTCAATAATTTGCTTGAGTTCATCAGTCTGCAATTGAGGCACACCGATTACTTCCCAAGTACTAGGACCCATCTCGATATTAGTCCCGAAAAGTTCTACGGAGGTATTTCCGTTCTGTCTTGTATATTTTATCCCATTACCCATTATTAGTGATCGAATCATTATCTCTAATTCGTTTTTATCGAGCACAATCTGTGTAGTTCCGACCCCCCATACTATATGACCTACTTTGATAATCTCAGTCAGTTCATTAATTAGCTGGGCCTCTTCGTCAGCTATGCTCCATTGTTTTAGTGTAAGCCAACAGCCCATCTTTTCTTGTATGAAGCATAGCTTTTCTATCAAATCAATAAAACCAGAATCACCTGTAACGGTGCTTACTTCGTTTGGGTTAGGGAACATGGCTACACTCGCTGTTGCCAGTGTTATCAAGCGTAGAGCAACCCCTTCCGCTACGCCATTGAAGAATAAGACAGCATCCCTCATCTCCAATACATTCAGAGCCAAATTATGGTTCGGCCTAAAATTGAAATTGATCGCTGCCTTGCTTAGGTCTTTAGGTACTAATAACCCCTCTGCATTAGTTTCTAAATCAAGATTGATGGTAAACTTAATATGCACAGCGGTAGGTTGATCTTCATTAGATATTGTTATTTCTTTAGACCCACCTTTTACAGCCCGCAAATTAATGTATGGGAGGCTAGCCACAGTGCCGTTGCGTGTAATTACATCAATACGTGTAGGTATAGAGGCTTCACTAGGGGTTGAGGCAAGAATTATTTGGGTAATATCGCGCTTTCCTGCTATCCGTGAGTACCAGTCGGAAAAACGAACCTCTTTTATAAACTCCCTATCAATTTCCACAGTATCTCCCGTAGCTAAAAAATGTTCTACTGCTTTCGCTGCATGTTCCCCAGTGGGGTTATTGGGAAAATCAAGTGACAGCTCTAGCTCTACGTTTCTCCCTTGTGATAAGCTCGGAAGATAATAATTAGCAAGGAATCGCCGGATTTGCGTAAGGCCGGCATCGTTGGTTTCATTTTCAAAGGGAATCCACACCTTGACGCTTGCCTTATTTTGCCAACCTTTATTCCGCTCATTCAATTGAGCAATCGTTTCAAGGACACTAATCCAGTAGCCAGTTCGTCTATTTACGTCCCAAATGATTAGGAAAACAGGGGCAGCCGACGAACTCCAATGCAGTATATCTTTTACCTTGAATGGGTAGCTTATCTGATTGTTTTTAATGCGTAGTTTTTCTATATTTGGTGTACTTTTAAGTTGTACAAAAAACGAAATTCCGGTCCATATACCTTCTTCGTAAATTCGGACAAGAAAATCTTCGCCTAAATCCTCTATTTTGTCAGATAGCCACCCACCGTACTTCATTATGTGTTCGCTAAATTGCGAACGGCTTATTTGTTCTTGAATACTCTCTTTTGCTAGCCGTTTTCGCCCTCTATCCGCCATTGAATTCTTACCTCTGCGCTCAAGTTTACGCTTAGTCTTGTAGCTTTTTAAGCCGCTGCACGATTGCTGGAAGGTCTGAGAATGGCAAATAGTGAATACCGCCTAACTCAGCAGGTAACTTTGCTTCTTGGCAGATGATAGGCACTATAGGCTTGTTTTCACGCATGAAATAGCGATATTCCATTTTTGCGTACTTAGAACTCAACGCCTCTGGAGAGACACAGAGAACTAAGCAATAGCAGCGCTCAAGAGCCTCGTTAATTCTGTCTAACCAATCATCGCCGCCTTCGAGCAAGTGCTGGTCAACCCAAACATTTAGTCCTTGTGAGCGAAGATGAGTTACTAGCGGTTCAGCGTAGTCTATCCAATCCTTACGGCTATACGAGACAAAAACTTCTGATTTCTGAGGTGTAGGCTGGTTAGCCACTATTTCTGTTCGCTTAGTATAATGCCCGCCAAGCTCACTAATGGAGCCAAGCGCAATATCAATTGTCGTTTTATCATACCCTACAGAGAAATCTGTTAGCATGTGCATCATATCGGTAAAATATCCTTCTAATAGCCTAATAACAAGCGCACCATTTAGTATCTCATCAGCTATATCGGCAGGTAAAAATTTATCATAATCTTCTATCGCAAATCGAGGATTTACCAGAGTAAGAATCGTGCATCCCGAATTGAGCGCTCTTTTAATATCGTACATTAGTAGATCCTCTGCATTAACACAGCCATCTAAAGTACCCGGCTCCAAAATCAGTACAAGCCAAACTTGTTTGGGTGCTATTGTGTCCCGACTTATAACGCCCAGATTCATATCGACCCGACGTACTGCCTCCCACTCCATAGCGTTCCAACCAATAGATAGAGTCGCCAAATTTGTAAATTTGCCCCCATCTATAACGTTAGAGAAGCCGAATTGAAGCAAGTTTTTATAAATATGCGAGGCAGTTGCATGGCTAATATTCTGCCGATACGCTATAAAAATAGCTTTAGGTTTGTTCATATTTATGTTTCTATAGAATTCTTTCCGCTTCACATATTCTACTGCAATAACCCGCTTATAATTCGGGATTATCGGCAACTATATTACTACGTACCGTACTATGTCATATAACGTAGGTACTACTGTACTATCGCGAATGTTCCAGTTTGTGTTACTATATAGACGTTAAGTGCTAGCATAAAACTTGTAAGGGTTACTTGTATGTCGGATAAGAGAATGGAGAAACAATTGCACACTCAGTCCGCTATTTTGGATGTCCTATCAAAACAGGACACTTGGGTTACTCGCGCTGCTATTGCAAAGGGGTTGGGGCTAAAGCGTCTGGCCTTAGCACAGCTACAAGCGCTTTCTGTATTAGAAGGTGCTGGAAAAATCGAAGTTGAGCAGCGCGACGACCCTAGATTTATAGGTTTTGCTACATGGTATCGCATCAAACAGGAGGACAATCAATCGTGAACATTGCAACCACGCTAGCCCGCAAAGACGAAGCTGCGATTTTCCAAATGATGGAAAGCGTAGACCTAGACACACTGACTCAACTGGCGAATGCCTTTCAGCAGCTTGCAGTTGATATGCAAACATGGCCTCCGGTTAAGTATCCTGAGATGGGTAGGTACGCCAGCGACTTGCGCGTATACCACGAGAAGCAAGAGGCTCTACAGATTGAAATTGACCGAGCCAGAGAAGCACGGTGGGCGCTAGAAACACAGCAAATCACATTGGCTTGAATTTGATTCCAAGAATCAAGCGGGCAGGAAAATCGCGGCAAACGATCCCTGCCCATACTCACGCGACCTTCATAGTCTAGTAAGCAAAGGTAATTGTACCATGAATGAAAACCCGCAAACAATTGCGGAAGTTGAGGCTATTGCTGCAAAGCTAGGCATACCCCTCTCTGCCGAGGATTACGCTCAAGCCGACGCATTAGCCCAACAACGCCGCACACAGCTCGAAGCCGAGCAACTAGCCCACGAACCCAATAAAAGCAGCACCGCAGCCTTCGTAGAGCGTTTCAACCGTTTCTATCCTAAATTCCTTCAAACGCTGATCGGTGTTGGCGATGTGATGATTAGCCTTACGCAAACAATCTTGATCGGGATTGGCGTGCCAGTGGTGCTAATTCTGCTAATGGTTGTTGAGCAACAGCGCGTATATCGCGGCATGGAATTGTTCGAGGTCGAGACAACTTTAGCTGCCTTTGGTGCAACCGTGCTGGTTATCTGCAATCTGCTGTTTGAACTCCTCATTAGCTGGCGCGAACATCAATCAAGCTGGATTGAACCACCAAGCTATGAATTTAGCTTTCGTCTCTGTGCGCGACGGTTGGCTTATATGTTTGGCAATCGTGATGGCTGGACACCCGCTGCTAAGTCGCCAGCGCTACGCTTTAAGGTCGTGCTACGGATTATCACCTTCTCTATTCTCATGCTGGCGCTAGCAGGGTCTATGCACGCAGTAATAGAGCGTGTGGGCGGCTCATGGTATGAGGCGATTGTAACCGTACTTACCCGGTCAACCTTGCTAGAGTTCACCACTTGGTCGGGTGGGCTAATGTTCGCGGTAGCCGCTGTGTTTGCAGCCCAAGCACTTAGCCAGTACGTTGCTCAGAAAGTCATCGAGATTATCGCGATTATGCAATCCAGCGCCAGCAATAAGCCTGAACTGATTGCAACCGCAGGAGGGCTAACCGCAGCGATGTATCTATATGGGCGGCTTAAAGAGTCGCAGCGTCAACGTCGCACAATGGCACACGCTAGCGATATGCCAAGCCGCGAAAATGTGATAACTGTTCCGAGTGTTCCGAACAGCATTGAACAGCATGACAACTGGGGAAACAGGACAGGTGTTCCGAGTGTTCCGAACAGTTTGGAACGCTTCTCGCCCGCCATTCAAAAGGCGATTGACTGGTTGCAAGCTAACCCTGATATGCAAGAGCTGTCTGTTCGTAAAGCAGCGAACCTTGCCGGGGTTAGTGCCACGTCCATGCACAGCGCTAAGAAAGAATTAGGACTTTAACACTACCGGGCGGGGTAGCAGCCGCCCTTAAAAGGGAGATGATCAACAAATGGAACACTCTGAGTTACTAGACGCATCAGAACACCTCGCTTATGAAACACAAATGCTTGCCGAGACACAGATGCTTTTAGAAACTGGGATAGGTCGGTTGCCTTATCTTCTTGCCGATAAGGAAGCCGTCATATGCTATAACGCATTATTGGAATCGTTCCTTATTCATGCACGTGTACTGATCTTTTTCTTCTATCCTCCTAAAGGCAGCATACACGATGATGATGTACTAGCAAAATGCTTTTTTGCAACCAATACCGAATGGCAAAACTGGGAAAGCGCTGTCCTCTCCACGAGGGAAAACTTTCTAAAAAACATGAGAATAGAAGCAAACAAACGGGTTGCCCATTTGAGCACACACAGAGGCAAAATGGTTAATGGGTATACATGGACTCCCGAACTGAGGAGCCAATTATCCCAATATTTATTGATACTTCTACGAAGCTTTGCTGAAAACGTACCTAGAAACAATTTGCACCAGAAGTTCATTGACTGTATTGGTCTCTAACCGAATAGCACTATCCGGCGGCTGTTGTAGCCGCCCTTAAAAGGAGAAAACGATGGGCAAACAGAGCTTCAAAGCAGTACAGGCAGTAGAACTAAAAACAGACCGTAGTGTACTTCCTACCAATAAACCGATTGCAGTGTATTACCGACAGAGTAGTGCCGGACAGGTCGGCAACGTAGCCACAGGAATGCAGCAGGAAGATTTTCCAGAATATATTAAATCGCTAGGCTGGTCAGAAGATTTAATCCGGCGTATAGATGATGATGCAGCCGTGAGTGGGACACTGGCGATTGATCAGCGGGTCGGAATGAGCCGCGTTTACGATATGATAGTAAATCATGAGATAGGTGCGGTAGCCGCTGTCGATGTCTCACGACTTTTCAGGGATTACTGGGAGATTAACTCGAATACGTTTATGAAGGCTTGTAGCGAGTCTGGTGTCCGGCTTATCACAGAAGAGCGCAATTATGACTTTCGCGACCCCTATGATCAAGACCACTTCCGAAATCAAGCGAAAGCCGCAAGCGATTACCTTGTAGTTTACGTACATGGGAAAATGAAAAAGGCACGCGAAAAGCTGGCCTTTGCTGGTAAATGGGCAGGGCGACCTGTCCCTTTAGGCTATGTGTTACGGAAGCAGACGATTGTAATCAAACAACCCAATAGGCGAGATAAGGAGCGAATCGAATGGACGTATGAACCTTGTGAAGCGTTGACCCCTGCTATAGTCGAATATTTTGACCTGTTCGTAAATAAATATGCCGGCAACATACGCGCTACAGCCTCCCATATAGTAGAGCATGGCCCCGACCTACCATTCGATGACACTAGCATCGTACCGGATGGGTGCAGGCTTGTTAAGCCACTCAGGATGATAAAACACAACGGGCGTTATTATCCAGTTGAAGATGCTTTGAGGGGGTTCTTCAGTAACCCTTTCTACATCGGAATCCTGACTATCAAAGGTCAGGTTATACGCCATAAGAACCACGCAGGAATAATTGACCCTGAACTATTTTGGCGTGCCTTCAATTACATCTCAGACACCCTACCAGACGGGACACCCAACCTTAATTTCAAACCGCGTGTAGGCAGAGAACGACCAAACCTGAATCAGCGTAGAGGCGTAAATAAGCCGTTATTTGCACAGTACCTGGTGAGCCGTCAAAGTGCGAATGAGCCGTTTAGACCAGCGGGAATCATGTGGAATGGGCGGGTCAAGGCTTACCAATACGCCTATTGGGTCGGACACACAAAAGACGGAATCACCACTAATACAGTCTGGTTACGGCTTGCTGATTCAGTAGATGAATATCTAGGCAATGTTATCAGTGAAGTGCTGCAATATAACTCGCTGCCTAACGTCTATAATCTAATTGTCGATAGTATGCCTGCTGACAACACTAAAAGGATTAGTGCATTAACCAAGCAACTAAAGCATACCAAAGAGGATTTAGAGGCTACGCTGGAGAGTTTCATCCATGCCGAGCGTAACCTAAAGGCACGGGTACAGGAACGCTATGAGGCGCTTGAAATTGAAGTAGACAGATTAAGGGCTGAAATTACCAAGCTGGAAGCCGAGACGAAACAGAAGCGGACATTGCCAGAATTGAGCGACCTCTGGCATACGTGGGGTGTCTCATGGTCTACGATGGGTCATGAGGCTAAATTAGCCGCAATATCAGACCTGATTAAGTGCATTAAGGCCGAAATTGTCCATGATGAGTTATGCCTAACTATTGTGTGGCTGGATGACTCAGAGCAAACGGTTGACCCCATGCCCATACAGGGATCGTGGTCGTACAGCGATACTGAGCTAATGCTACGCATGGTCGCGTTAGGGCTACCTCAAGAGACCATCGCAAAGAACTTACCTAACCATACTTGGCGAGAGATAGTAGACCGCTGGCGGCACATATTCAATGTAACCACAGGTATAAAGGTAAGCCCTAAGCCTATTATGGACGCTGAAAACTGGTATACCTATCAAAATAGGGTCAACTCGAATGGGCGTGGAACTGCTGAACGCTGGGATAAACAGCATATAACTACCTTACAGGAGCTAATTAGCTCCCACGCCAGCCAATTGGCTATTTGTGAAGCCTTCCCGCATCGGACATGGCAAGCCATACGCCGAATGATCTCCAAGCATTGCGGTAAAACATCTACCCCAGAATCCGGCATACGCAAAGACGAAACCTACAGGCAATATATACGCCGAACTACTGTCCATGAGTTAACACAAGCCGAAATTGCCGAATATCTAGAAAACGGCGGCAGCTATTACGATTTAGTAAATCCGAATGAGGATAAGGAATGGGAACGCGAACAAGAATCACGCCAGTTTGAGGCTCTGCTAGCCACTGTAGACATAGAAAGCCTGCTCAAAGGTACATCTTTTGAAGCCAAATACAATAATGACGATTGTTCGGGTGCGCGTCGCCATAGCAAAGTCGCGGTTACTCACGACATCACGTTCGTGCAAAATGGTTCGCATTTCAACAATGGCATCCGCGTGATCGCGGGCTATGGCGAGGAGCCGTGAGTTGCTTTCGCGCTCACGGCGCATCACCACGCGCCAATACGGTAGCTCGTCCATCGCTCGGACGGCTAGCCAGCCGCCCCAATCGAAGAACTTGCGCTGCTGGTAAGTCACATCCTCCCACAGGTTAGGTGTGTAATCGAGCACACGACTGTGCAGCATGATGTCCTGACTACGAGCGATGATTTGCAGCGGGTCAAGCTGTAAGTACTCTACCGCATGTATGGCTTGCTCGATACCTTCGACACCACGCCAACGCCGTCCGGGCCATAAACCCTGCTTGCCGAGGATGAAGCGGCGGGCTGTATCGATATTGATAGTCAGCATAATGCCTCCATCAAGGTGTAGCGGTGGAGGGCTGTTGGCTGCACTGTGTCACGGCCTTGACCGCCGCATCCAGTACGCCATCTTCCGGCGAGAGCAGACTTTCAACGGTGATCGGGACTTTCACATCGGGCGCGACTCCCTGACCTTCGACGACTAACTGCTTATTGTCGTCGTAGAAGCCGCCTGTTGGCACTTGAATAAACGCGCCGTCGGGCAAATTGTAGAATCCGCCGCTGACAGTTCCCGCCATACCCGCCGACGGCGTATTGCCAACGATGATCGCCCGCTGGCTAGCCTTGAACGTGTAGGCAAAGATGTCGCCCGAACTGGCGGTATTGCTATTGACTAGCACAGCGACACACCCTTTATAAATGGGTTGGCGTGGATCGACCAGATCTTGATAGACCAATCTGCCATCGAGCGCATATTCCTTGCCCACGACAAAACCTTGATCGTAGAAGCGACTCGCCATCGCATCGGACATCTGCGACAGTCCACCGGGATTCGAGCGCACATCGATGATAATCCCCGGCACTTTGGCGGCGATCAAATTATCGACTGATTTATCGAAGTCTTGCAGTGAGGATAGGCTCTCGAAGGCATCGATGCGAATGTAGCCGAGGCCAGACGGCAGTTTGTCATCCTCAACTTGCGGCGGATTCGTGACGATGCCGCTGACGGGTTTCGGCTCGTCGCGGGTCAGCGTCGCCGTAATCGGAGCTTTCTCGCCGGGGTTCTGGAACGTGACCGACACCTTGCTGCCCATCGGGCCGCGTGGCAGTTCGTCCAGTTGAATTTCGAGCAGCGCATCCGGTGTACCTGAGTTGGCGAATTGTAGCTCTACCGCTTTCGCCGCGTCATTGATCGGTTTGCCGTCCCATTGCGTGATCAATGCGCCAAGTTTCATGCCTGCCTGAGCAGCGGGGCCACCGGAACGCAGCACCGTTGCCACAATCTGACCGTCACTGGTAGCTGCCATGCGTAAGCCTGTGCTACCTGCATATTCGTCGCGCAGCGCGGGCAAACGATAATCGACATGACCATCGGGAATTGCGTTGGCGAAATCACGGATGATTCGTTGGCAGTCGGCGGGCGTTTGGGCGGTCTGCGAAGCCGGAATCAGTTTGGCGCGCAGAGTCGCCCAATCGATCTTCTTGAGGTCAGTGAAGGGATAGGTGGACTGCACTCGATCCAGAAATGCTGGGATCAGTTCGGCGCAGCTAAGTTTTTGATAATTAACGACCCCGCCGCTGCCTGTCGTTGTTAGATCAACGGTTGCGGATGGATCTTCGGAGATCTTGAATGGGTGGCTGTCCAGATCCACCAGCGACCAGCCTGTCGGCAAGGCAGTACGCGGATCGTCGGCAGTGAACAATTTTTTGTCAGCGCCGTAATCTGTCGGGAACTGCTGCTTGTTATCCGCTGTCCAGACCAGCAGCTTACCACCTTGCAGGACGACATCCACACTTAAATTGAGCGAGTCGGCGATCATATCTTCGTTGGGCACCATATAGCCCCGGCTGGCAACATCACTCATCAGGCGCACATCGAAGATCAACAAATCGTTGGTCGGCTTGCCGCTGCCCGTCACATCGAATGGCCGGCCTTCGGGTTCCGGCGGCAGGTCGAGCGTGTACTGGCCTCCACGAGCGCTGCCCGTGTATTTGCCAAGCATCTGCTTGTCTTTGGGCGCAATGTAGTTTGGGTCGGAGCCAAGTAAGCCGCTGGCATCGTTCAAGCCGACTAGCAGCGGGAAACTATCGTAACCCGCATAGCCGATGTTGAACTTGCCGCTGAGATGGGCTACGCCGGGTGCTTGCGCATCAGTAATCGCCACCGATCCAGCCGTGAGACTAAACACAATTAACAACACACTAGACAGAAGACTTAACCGTTTAACAGACATCATTAACCCTTACACTACATTTAGAATTGGAATAGCCATTGATAATAACCAGTTGTGCACGTTGGAAAAAGGAGGACGTTTTCACTAGGGTCATGCACCGCCTCCGCCATCCGCTTAAGGGTAGGGGTTTCAACCGGACAGGGCTTGCCCGACCCCTACGTCCAACTGATATTGTGTAGGGACAACCGCTTGCGTTGTCCGTCGTCCTATCTCTGATCGCCGTGTGGGTAATTTTCATGCGATCGCCCTACATTTCCGCGACTCTCCCTTGCGTCTAGGTGGTTGCGTGCTATAATTCGGCGCGTCATACAGTCCAAAGGGAAATAATTTACATGGCTACGCTTCAAACAGCTTTACAGATTATTCAGGTGATCATCGCCATCGCGCTCATTGTGGTGATCATTTTGCAGGCACGCGGACAGGGACTCGGCAGTCTATTCGGCGGCGGCGACTCCGGTATGGGCATCACCAAGACACGCCGGGGGCTAGAACGCACCCTGTTCCAGATTACGATCATTCTGGCGGCCTTGTTCATGATCAATTCTGTGCTCCAACTGATGCTCCAGCCTTCCTAAGCTAAGCGTATTGTTGTTTAGTTTTGCAGTTCAGTCTGGCAACGTCATTATACATATTGTTCACCGTGCGACATTTTAGGGGGTGTTCTGCGCTGATGCGGAACACCTTTTGCGTTTTTAGGAGACTCTGACCAATGCTAAAAGGTTATCGTGGTCCGGCACTAGCCCTTCTGGCGGCGGTTATCTTGCTGGGTTTGGTGCTTGCGACCCGCCCCACTGTGGATTTGCCCGCTGTCACCACAGCCACAGCGGCACAAGTCATTCAAGTAATCCCGGCAACAGCAACGCTGCTGCCTACGCTTACTCCGGCTCCGACAATTCCTTTTCAGCAGTTGGACACATCCGCCTTAAATGAAGCGCTGGTCGGCTGTATCAAAAAGTTGAACCCGTTACTCGCAGGCTATAATCAGGCCGATCTGGATGTCACCTCGTTGATCTTTGAAGGCTTGATGACCACCGATGCTCACGGCTCGGCGGTTCCCGATCTGGCGGCAGCTCCGCCTGCTGTCTCGAGGGATGGGCTGATCTACGCGGTCAAGCTGCGAACCGATGTCTTGTGGCAAGATGGCTTACCTTTCACCAGCGCCGATGTCATTTTCACCATCAATCTGATGCAGGATGCCGGGTTCACAGGTCGCACCGATCTTCGCAATTTTTGGCAGACGGTTGAGGTCGAAGCGATTGACGAACACACCGTTCGCTTCACATTGGCACAGCCGTTAGCAGCTTTCCCCGATTACCTGCGAATTGGGATTTTGCCGGAACATGCGCTGAAAGGCACGCCCGCTTCGCATCTCTCCTCACACCCATTCAACCTGTCACCGATTGGTACGGGGCCATACCAATTCGACGGACTGATCGGTAGTAGCAGCCAGATTACAGGCGTGCGATTACGTTTCGCCGCGACCTACAATCAGCGTCCCGAAGGCAAAGATGGCTATGCCCTGCGCCAGATCGTGTTTCACTGCGAACCGTCATTTAACGATGCTATTGCGGCTTTCCAGCGCGGCGATGTAAACACTGTAAGCCAACTGCCTGCCGATATTTTGCAGCAAACCGCCGCCTTGACCCAGCTAAATACCTATTCCGCCTACCCTCCGGCTTTTGGTGCGGTAGTCTACAACTGGCAGCGCGACGAAGTGAACTTCTTTCGCGATTTTCGGATGCGTCAGGCATTGGCGCGTAGTGTGGATCGGGCGGCATTGGTCAACAAATATTTGGCGGGGCGGGCGGTTGTTGCCGATAACCCGATTCTGCCGAGTTCGTGGGCATATACAAAGGGCGTTAGCTGTCCGAGCTACGATCCGAAAGATCCGAACGCAGCAAAAACATTGTTGAGTCAGGTGCAAGCCCAGCCTGTGCAACTTGCCGCCGCGACTGCTGCCGCTACGTCTAACGCCACTGCCGATGCTGCGCCTCCGGCGGCTCCCGCTGCACCCACAACATTTCAATTCCAGTTGTTGACCAGCAATGACCCGGCGTTGGCAGGTATGGCGACGGACATTGCGAAAACATGGACAGCGCTAGGCGTTCAGGTCAACACTGTAGTTGTCGATCCGTTGACTTTCAAGGAACGCTTGACCGCTGGCAATTTCGACGCAGCGCTCGTCGAACTCGATCTTGCCCCCAGTGCCGACCCTGATCCCTACAGCCTGTGGCGGCAAATCCCCGCCGATGGTGGCTTGAACTTCGGTGGCATGAATGAGCGCCGCCTGAGCGAAATGGTTGAGGCGGCGCGGCGTGAAGTTAATGGGGTGTATCGTGCGGAACTGTATCACAACTTTCAAAAGCTGTTTTGTGATCGAGCCGCCGCGCTGCTGTTGTACTATCCGGTGTACTTCTATGGTGCAGATAGCCGCTTAGCCGGAATCCAATTGGGCTTTATGAGCGATCCCAGCAGCCGCTTCCGCACCATTCACGATTGGCGTTTTGTGCAGCAACCGTAAGTTCTACCATACAGTATTGTTCAGGCTAGCTGTGATCGCCGTCGGTGTTTCGTGCAGTGTTGGCTTGTAAATTGTGCTTCAAGGCGCTAAAGACCTCAAGCAAATCTATCGGCATCGGGAAGATGATCGTTGAGTTCTTCTCGATGGAGATTTCGGTCAGCGTTTGTAGATAGCGTAGTTGCAACGCCGCCGGGTCGCGGGACATGAGCACGGCAGCCTGAGCTAGTTCTTCGGCAGCCGCGAGTTCGCCCTGAGCATGGATCAGCTTGGCACGCTTTTCGCGCTCGGCTTCGGCCTGTTTCGCCATCGCCCGCTGCATTGATTCGGGGAGATTCAAGTCTTTGATCTCGACGACTTGGATCTTGATGCCCCAATGTTCCGTCTGGCTATCGATAATTTCCTGAATACGCCCATTGATGGCATCGCGGTGCGCCAGCAGTTCGTCAAGTTCCACCTGCCCGATCACACTGCGAAGGGTCGTTTGCGAGATCTGCAAAGTCGCTAGCATGTAATCCTTGACGGCGACCAATGCTTGCACTGCGTCCACAACCTTGAAGTAGGCCACTGCATCAATACGAACCGTCACGTTATCTTTGGTGATGCAATCTTGTGGCTGAATTGCCATCGTGACGACGCGAATATCCAGTTTTTGCGCCCGTTCCCAAGGCCAAACGATAAACAGTCCCGGCCCACGTGGACGGCGGGTCACACGCCCCAGCGCAAAGATCACGGCGCGTTCATACTCCTGCGCGACGCGGATCGAACGCACCAAAACCAGCAGCAGTAAAATTACAATGATGATGGCGGAGGAGCCAAATATCTGGTTTAACTGATTCATGGTCGTCACACTTTCTTTTCAGTACAAGATCGTCGCGAGATTTCTGAGATCATTGTTGGGGTAGTTTCAGGTTTCGCAGCGGAACTGGACACTGACATCACCCAAAGTCAGCGAGTCACCGTCTTGGAGCATGGCGGCTTTACTCGGTGAAACGCGCTCCCCATTGAGCATTAACCCGCGTTGGCTGTACAGGTCACGAATCGTAAACTCGCCATTGTTAAACACGATCAGCGCGTGCGGACGGGAGACGGTTTTGCCGGGATCAACCTCAGTCAGGTCAGCGTCAAGGGATTCAGGCGGATAACCGAGCTTTGTATCGGCGCGTCCGATCAATGCTCGTGAATGGCGCAGGTCATATCTTCGCCCGGCACTGTCAAACAACGCCGCCGAAATAGGCAGTGGAGCGCCGCCAGCTTTGCCACCCATTCGGGCGAGTACGGCTCCCGTGACAGTATTTCCGACGGTTGCATTACGATCCAGAAGAGTGAGTTGTAAAATATCCCCTTCTTGTACTTGGACTTCAAGAAGCGTCAAATTCCCGTCGAGAATTTGATGCTGCCGGATTAAATGGTAGGTGAGCGCCTCTTGATCGTTGGTAGTAGGCAAGTGCAGATCATTTACCAGCTTGAAGATTGTATCCCTCACATAAGCATCCAGAGAGAGTTTTATCCTTCGAGAATCTTTAACACCGTTATTTAGATATTGGAGTGTGATGTTGACTGGAATCATTATTCTGCCCAATTGTTATCAACGATTCTTATTCTCTGAATTATAACGCCTAACGCAAATCGATGGAACTTACCTGCGTCCTATAATTTTCCTAAAATGCCTTCGATACTGGATCACCACCCATACGTAGGGGAATCAGTGGGTTGACTGGAAATAGGGTTCAGGGGCGGGTGAAGGGATCGAATAGGCGCTGCCATTCCATCAGCGCGTAGCGATCTGTCATTCCAGCGATGTAATCCGCAACACTGCGGTGCAGCCCGCGTACTTCGACGCGGCTCTGGACTTCGGGGGGCAGTTGGGCGGGTTCGCGAGTGTAGGCCATGAAGATCTCGCGCACATAGCGATAGGCTTTTTCGCTCATGCGGGCGACTCGGTAGTGGCGATACATCTGGTCAAACAGAAAATCCTTCAACTGATGATTCATACGCTCGAACGGCTGCGAATTGCAGATCACATTGCTAGCCAGATGCTGTAACGCCGCCACCGACTGCACATCGGTTTCGGTCAGGCGCTTATCGGTTTTTTCAACCACATCGTTGATCTCCAGCCCGGTCATGCGGCGGATTAGTTGGTGGCGGATCATGTCGTCAAAGTGCAAGCCATCCCAGCCGATGCTCTCCTTAAGCAGTTGCCAAATTTCTAAACCGTCAAGCTGATCGTGCGTGAGAAGCCCAGCCCGCAATCCGTCGTCCAGATCGTGAGCATTGTAGGCCAGTTCATCAGCTATATTGGCGATCTGCGCTTCGAGGCTGCCGCGTGTCGTTGGATCGTAGCCTTCGCTGGACGAAATATCATAGCGTGACTCGTGCTTAACGATCCCTTCGAGTAGTTCATGAGTCAGGTTTAGGCCGGGAAAGCCGGGATAACGTTCCTCAAGTTCGGTCACGATGCGATAGGTCTGGCGGTTGTGATCGAATCCACCGTGATCACGCATCAGTTCGTTCAGGATATGTTCGCCCGCGTGTCCGAATGGGGAGTGACCGAGATCATGCGATAGGCAAATGCCCTCCACAAGATCGGCGTTCGCGCCGAGGGCAGCCGCTATACTGCGCCCGATCTGCGCGACTTCAAGCGTATGCGTCAACCGCGTGCGGTAGTAGTCGCCCTCATAGTTGACGAAGACCTGAGTCTTGTATTCCAACCGCCGGAACGCCGTTGTGTGCAGGATTCGGTCACGATCTTTCTGAAAGGCGGTACGGTAGGCATCTTCGTCTTCGGGGTAGCGGCGACCTCGCGACTCGCTACTTTGGGTCGCATAGGGGGCAAGGGTCTGCGCTTCGATAGCCTCACGCTGTGGGCGGTTGATGATCATGAGTTACTCTCCGCTGTTGGGATTGGTTGGCAAAACTATGCCATATTATTTTCATCGTTTTCAATACCATAATACCGCTTCGCAATCAGGCATTTCTGGTAGAATATAGCATATACCAAAGGGAAATAAGCTATGCGAACCTTTACCGCTTATATCGAATTTGATACCGAAACGCAGTTGTATGTAGGCATCGTCCCTGATGTGCCGGGAGCACATAGTATCGGTGCGACATTGGATGAGTTGCGGATCAATCTTAAAGACGTACTGGAGACATTGCGAGACGAACACATATCGCCAGAGAATCAACCAAAATTTGTAGATCTTATCCTATCCACAAAGATATAAAATCCCCGCAGATCCCACATTCACGCATTTTCGTAATATTTTGCACAACCCACTGGTCAATTAATCGTAGTCTGAATAAATTTGAGATGGAAGTTCAAGCCATCAAAGGACTGTAATGTTACATCTACCACGACAAATGGAAGACATTCGCACAATCCTGAATGTCATTAATTGGCGAGATCTTGAGTCGCAAGTTGAAGTCGAGATCCGTTCGCGTCTGGCGATTGTTGGGCCTGTCAATTCAGGCAAATCGAGTCTGTTCAATGCCCTCGAAGGGCGTGATATTTCCGAGGTAAGCCCTGTCCCCGGCACGACTCGTGATACAGTCAATGAGGCGTTTGGCCCTTTCACGCTCATTGATACCCCCGGAGTCGATGAGGCTTCGGGTGAAGCCCATCGTCAAATCGCGCTTAAAGCCGTTGAGCAAGCGACTGCTGCGGTGCTGCTGCTGGATGCCGGGGCAGGTATCCGGCAAGTGGATGTGGATCTGTACCAGCAAATTAAGCATATGAACAAGCCAGTCTTAGTCGCTCTCAACAAGATTGACCTGATCCGCAGTCGTGACCGCATCAGCGTGATCAACGATGGCGAACACAAGTTGGGGGTGGGGATCATTGCGCTTTCCGCCAGAACAGGTGAAGGCATCGCAGATCTGCTTATTCCTGCTATTGTGGCGCTAAATCCCAAACTTGCCGTTGCGATAGGTCGCGCTTTGCCTGCCTATCGCCAACAGGCCACGAATAGAGTGATTCGTGAAGCGGCTTTTATGGCGGCAGGCATTGGCCTCGAACCCGTCCCGTTTATCGATCTCCCACTGCTAATCGGTCATCAACTGCGGATGGTGCTGCGTATCGCGGCGATCTATGGCGAGTCGTTCAATCTGCGCCACGCTCGTGAACTACTGAGTACCATTGCGGGCGGAGTCGGGATTCGCTATCTGGGTGAGCAAGCCGCCAAGTGGATACCGGGGCCGGGGTGGTTGGTTTCGGCTGGCTTTGCCTCTGGTGGAACCTTCGCGATTGGCAAGGCAGCAGCGGCCTATTTTGAAAGCGGCAAACAGTTGAATCCGTCACAGCTTCAATCGATCTATAAGGACTTTCGCCAGCGCCGCCAGAAAGCTGATGACAAGAGTCAAGCCGATCCGCCGGAAAACTTGTCTTAATTGCCCAATAGACTCTACAAAAGGGAGCGTCAGACGGGCTATAATGGCGACACTTGAGCGCGACAGTAAATTAGACTGCGATTGACTGCCCGCACCCGAAATTTTCACACAAAGGAGGCGTTCGCCATGAGAACGAGACGGCTGCTGACCAGCATCATTTTGATGATATTTGTATTGATGGCATGTGCCTCTGCCCTGTTTGTCGTTATCCTGTTTGGTAGTGGCAAAAAGGTTGTTGCAGAGGCTAGCAAGAATCACATTGTTTATGGGCTAACGCTGATGCCCAGTGGATTCGATCCGCATGTCAATTCATCGTCTGAACTGGGGATCGTGCTACGTTCGGTCTATGACACGCTGCTGTACCGTGACCCACAGACCAAAGCGTTCGTTCCCGGTCTGGCTGAAAAGTGGAGCATTTCCGACGATGGCTTGACCTACACGTTCAATCTACGTGCTGGGGTCAAGTTTCAGGATGGCACACCTTTTGACGCGAAGGCGGTTGCCGTCAATCTGGATCGGATCACTAACCCAGCGACGAAATCGCAAAAAGCACTCTTTTTGCTCGGCCCCTACGATCACTATACGATTGTTGATCCAATGACAATCCAGATCGTCTTGAAGCAGCCTTATGCACCGCTGTTAGATGGCTTGAGTCAGGTCTATACGGGCATTGCCAGCCCCAACGCGCTTCAATCTTATGATCTTGCGCGGTATCAATTTCATCAGGTCGGGACAGGGCCGTTCAGCATGGTCGATTACATCCCCGGCGATCATCTGACGATCCGGCGCAACCCAGATTACAAATGGGGGCCGCCCTTCTACAATCCCCCTACCGCCAATTCCGTCGATGAGATCGAGTTCCGCTTTTTCACCGACCCCGCCACTCGTGCGACGGCACTGGAATCGGACGCAGCGCAGATCATGGGCGAACTCTCGCCCACTGACGCGACTCTGTTCACAGGCAATAGCAATGTACGACTCTACCCCCAGCCGATCCCCGGTGCGCCGCTGCAATTCCTGTTCAATGTGTCGAGTGAGCCAACCGACCAACTGCAAGTGCGCCAAGCTTTGATTCAGGCCATCAATCGCAGTGGGATAGTCGATGCCGTGTTCCAGCAGTTTTCACCAGTCGCCTATGGGCCACTCTCGGCAGTGTCGCCCTACTACGATCCCGAAGTGACCAAACTGTATCCCTATAGCAGCACAGCCGCCCTCGATCAACTGCACGGGCTGGGCTTTGTCCAGTCGAAGGAGAACCCAATCCTGCACAAAGGCACTCAGCAAACCCTGCAAAATCTGCGGCTGGTGATGGTTGTGCCGCCGTGGGGCTTTGCGCCACAGGTCGCGCAAAAGCTGCAAATCCAGTGGAAGCAGTTGGGAGCCGATGTCGTGATCAAGGAAGTGCCTAGCTTTACGGATCTGGTCGCGGCGCTCAAGGATAAAGACAACGACTATAATCTAATTGTCTACAACGATTTTGGGCTTGATCCGTCCTTCTTGAATGGCATGTTCGGCAAACAGGCGTTTAATAACTGGACGCACTTCGAATCGGATGATCTCGATAATTGGCTAACCAGTGCGACGGCTAGCCAGAGCGAAGACGAGCGCAAAACCTACTATATGCAGGTTCAAAAATTGATCATGGATCAAGCGCTGATCGTGCCAATCCGTGACTATGTGAACTTGAACGGCGCACGCGCCAATGTGAACGGCCTGAGCTTCGATGCGTATGGTTGGTTTCCGCTGCTGCCTAACCTGACACTCGGTGACACGCCCAAAACAGCGACACCCACTAGTTAGGCAACCTAATCGCCAATGATGGGCTATCTACTGCGGCGGGCGGGCGCGGCGATCTTGACGCTGTGGTTGGCCTTTACGCTGGCTTTCTTCGCCTTACGCATCCTACCCGGCGACGCAGTCAGCGCAACGTTGGCGCGTAGTGGCGCATCGTCTGAGCAAATCGCAGAGCGGCGAGCGATACTTGGGTTAGATCAACCGTTGCCACAACAATATGGGCAGGTGCTTGGCGGCTTGCTGCACGGCGATTTTGGCAGTTCGCTCGTCTCAAACCGCCCCGTTAGTGACATGATCGGTGAGCAGTTTGGCGCAACGGTCATCCTAGCGGCAGGTGCCTTGTTGGTGGGAGTCCTGATCGGCGTGGGACTGGGTATCGTGGTGGCATTAGGATCATCGCGCTGGCTGCGCTGGTCAGCCGCCTTGATTGTTTCGCTGCTACTTTCGTCACCGATCTACTGGACAGGCACACTGCTGATCACGCTGTTTAGCCTGATGTTGCATCTGTTACCTTCCGCAGGCAGCAACGACCCACAAACGTTGATTCTGCCGTGTTTGGCGCTTGGCTTGAGCCTCGCCGGGAGTATCGCCCGCGTGACCGGGGATAGCCTTGCCAGCTTGCGCGATGAAGATTTTGTGCGGACTGCCCGCGCCAAAGGACTCCGCCGCCGCCAGATCGCGATCCAGCATATCTTGCGAGCCGGACTCGCGCCTGTCTTAGCGGTAATCGGTTTGCAGGCGGGATTTTTACTGGGAGGGACAGTCGTCACAGAGACACTGTTCGTGCGGCAGGGGATCGGACAAGTGCTGCTTAGTGCGATTCAGGATCACGATTTCCCAGTGGTGCAAGGCATCGTGATCCTGAGTGCTATTGTCTACAGCGTGGTCAATATGATCACCGATCTGCTGACCGCGGCCTTCGATCCGCGTGTCAGCCCCACAGAATAGAAAAATAGCGCGTCGGACAGACCCTCCAAATCGTGCTAGCCGGAGATGGTCTATATACCGATCCACCGCATTTCTAGGGCTGATCACCATTTGGTGTCGGAGTCGTTGAAGGCGGCAGCGGCTCCAACGGCGGGAACTCGCTCTCTGTATCTGCCTTTTCCGGCTGAATTGGATCAGGTACAGGAGAAGTATTGGCTTGTAAATTAGGCAGCGGCCCGGTAGCAGGCTTCTCTCGTTTTTCTGAAGTCTCTGTCGTCGAGACGGCTTGCATTTGCTGGGTGGCCCGCAGTTTCGCCAAGCGCGACTCACTGAGTGGCCCGGTTCCGGGCAGCGGTGCGGTAGCAGGCTTCGATGCTGTTTCCTCAGCCTGAGGTTTTGGCATGGCTGCATTAAGCGGACCTGTCCCCCCTCTGGCGGCTCTATCGGGAGATCCGGTGGCAGGTAGCGGGCCAGTACCGGGTAATTTCAGTGGTCCCGTTCCCGGCGCAGCGGGTTTCGATTCCCCCGAGGTAGGTACAACTGGCAAGGGGGTTGTCCCTCGTAAGGTCGGCTTCGACTCTGGCTGTGCATCAGGTAAGGGAGGTAATGGTGCAGTCTTAGCGGGTGAAGGTAGCCATTCCTCCGCCGACTTGGGCGCGGCGGGTAGAGTCCGGGTGACAGGCAGCGGGCCAGTACCACGCGGCTTAGGCGCTTGAGGTAGCTCCGGTTCGACCTCTTTGACTTCCTGCATCGCGATTTTGATTTGTAATTCCTCAAAGGCATCCGCTGCTTTGAGCGCTTCAGGAGTCTTGATGCGGCGCAGCGCTGCCACCGCAGTACGCCGCACCGCCTGATGCGGATCTTGCAGCAGCGCGATAAGCGGTTCGGTAGCCCACGTTGCCTGCAACTGCCCCAGTACAGCCGCCGCGTTCCGGCGTACCTGCCAATTATCACGCCGCATGGCTCCTAGCAGCGTCACGACAGCCGGGGCACTCTCTAATTTGAGCAGGGCTTCCGCCGCCGCCAACCGGACGTGATTCGGCAGCAGCGGGTTGCGAAACACCATGATCAGCGATTCGACGGCATGTCTGTCGCCCAATTCGCCCAAGACTTTGCTTGCCGTAACAATATCGTCGTGGCGAGGGCTGGACAGCATTTTGGATAGGCCGCGAATATCCTTTTGCTTGATCATCGTTTCAACGTGAATGTCACGATCCAGATATTGCAGCGCGGCAGTAATCGCCGCATGGGCTTGCCAGTCATGCTCATTGGTAAGGGCGGCTTCAAGCGCAGGTACCGCTTGCCACGCGCCCACTGCCCGCAGGGCTGCCGCTGCATTTTTACGCACGCTGGCTTCAGTATGTCGCAGCGCTTCTATCAGCGAGTCAATATCGCCTTTTTGTTGCAGTTGCCAGATATTAGGAATGGGAGTTGTCACGTTCCCCTCACCTTGTGCGTGTCAGGTTCACTCTTTATTAGTTTAACACAGCTTGTGGATAACCTAATAATTCCAACGTGGGTGAAGCGCTTAGCCAGTCGAGAAGATGACTCGATTTGGTAGAATTTGGGCTAGAAACGTAAACTTAGCAGGAGTGAGAACTTTTGTATCACTAATTGTGCATTGTTCGTTTACCTGATTTGATCGGCGCGTTAACAAGGGGGCATAGTGGAACCAAAACCTAGACGACCACGCCTTTTAGGGGTCGTGGGAATCGGCGTTATCCAAGCAGGCTTGTCGCTGTATTTTTGTGTTAAGCAGATTATCGAAATTCTCAAGGCTCCAGAGCAATATTATAAGCGGGCATTACCATTTGATTATGTATCTATCTTTGTTGCGCTTGTGGCATTCGTCGCACTATTTTTAATTGTGCTCCGCAAGCGAATAGGGTTAGAGCTAGGTCTAGGGGCCTGGACAATGAGTAGCCTGCTAACTATTGTTGGCACGGCTTTTGTTATTCTATTAACGCGAGTGCCTATTGGACAAATTTTTAGTATGATAATAGGTGTTGTCACCCTAGTGACTAACCTCCTCATCATCTACATCCTTAGTCGGTATCTAATGCAACCTCCCGACAAAAGTGTTTTCAGCTAACCTAACTAAATTCGCGCCTATGGCTGGAGAATGGTGAGGGTGTTCAGTTTGACCCAATCGCCAAGCCGCACACCATTTTTCGTGATCGGCAGGCGCTTGCCGCTAACAGAATCGTACATCCCGGCGCGGAGTTCATAGGTTCCCGGCGGCACTTGCGGCATGATCATCCACCATTCGTCTTTGATGCCTTCGCCGGCTTGCCACAGCCGCGTATGATAGGGAATATTGATGTGTGCGCCGGGGACATTGTGCCAGACTCCCCATGCGCCGAAAACAGGTTCGCCGCCCCACTGCGCCACGAGTTTGTTCTCGCGGGTATCCCACAAATGGACAAACACGCTGTAATCCAGATCCGCTGGTCCGATAGCCTGCCACTCCAGTGTGAGCAAGATCGCCTGACCGGGGATATTGTGTAGGTTACTCAGATCGTAGCCGATGAGCGTAGCAAAGCTGCCGACCTGCACGTTAAGTTGACCCTGCGGGGTAGGCGTGGCGAATCGCGCCTTGTTATCGAAGGTATACACGGAGTAGCGGAAGTTGCCATCGTCTGTCGTGTACGTGCGCTGCATGACCCTATCGCGGGTCAGCGACGATAGAATCTGGTTCTGAGCATAGGGTTTGCCATTCTCGTTATACAGCCGCTGCCCCACCGAACTATCCACGAAAAAATCCACGCCAACAATCTGATCGAGCCGTGTCGGGTAATTTTCGGTGCGGATGTCCTCGTTGGGGAAGAAAAACGGCAGACGCAGTTCGCCGGGAACTTCGACATGCAGCGGGCGCTTGACTGCCGCAGGCCGCCGATTTGGGTCAAGCCGCACCGCAAGATAATCGACCAACCCCATGAGCGACGGATTGCCCTGCGCGTATCGTGCATGGTCATCGGGCAAGGCTCCGGTGATGGCGGGCGCGAGTGCCGTGAGTCCAGCGAAATAACCGGGCAGCGCTAACGCCACAATCACCACGCAGACCGCTGCGACATACAGCCGTCGTGGGAGAGGCGGCAATCTGTCAAGGGCTAGCGCCACTAATACAATCAGCAGCGGGACAATCGCAAAACTCAGGCGCGGATGATACGAGTATGACCAAAACCATGTCACAAAGTAGGGCAAGCCAAACGCGATAATAATCAGCAGAATGCCCTGCACATCCCGCGATAGAGCACGCCAACGCGGAAGCGCCGCCCATGTCAGGAGCGCAGCGCCGATACCGATTATCGCCCATTCAACGACGGTTAGCGGGGTCGGCTTCAAGTCGGCGGGGATGCTGCCAACTGCGAGTTGCGATAGTTCGGCATAGGTCGGCAACCGCCAGCCGAACGCCGAAGGCAAGCTGCCAACCAACATAAGCGCTACTCCCAGCAGTGCAGCGCGTACTCGCTTTTTATGGATGACCAGCAGTGCCGTAACGATTACGGCGATAAGCAGAGGCCAACCAAGTTCCTGACCGGATCGCTGTGCTGCCAACTGCCAATAGCCTTTGGGGAAGACCAGCGGCGGAAGGCCATACAGCATGTTGCGGACATACCACATGCCGCCCATTGGCACAGCTACACATAATGCCAGCAATGGATAGCGAGCTTCGGGCGAAGTGAGCCATACACGCAATTTATCGATGTGTGGCTGACGGATTAGCCAATACACGGCGGTTGCAATCATGACAAGGAGCATCGATTCGATGAGCGCTCCCGCTGTTGGTTTTGTCCACAACGCCGCGCCCATCAACAGGCCACTGAGGACAATATAGCGCCGATTGCGTTCGCGCCAACCCAGCGCAAAAAACAGCACCGTCCCCGTAAAATAGAGCGTTACTGGTACTTCGAGATCCCCGAATTGGCTCCATGCCATGTGTTGCGGGAATAGTGTCCACAATGCCGCCGTGATCAATCCGACGCGGCGGTTGAACAATCGACTGCCGAGCAAGTACGCCATGAGGATGCTGGCAAGGGCAAAGATCGGGACAACGGTTCGGGCAGCGTGATCGTTTACAGCGCCCCACATCAATTGCGCGTAGGTGTAGGCCAATGGCAATAACTGCGGATAGTAGCCCATCGTGGAGGGTATCGCGCCGCGCAGCATGAATAGCTTGGCGTTGTAGCCGTACACCCAGAACTCGTCGTAAGTCGTGTAAGGCCAATAGGCGGTATTCCAGAAGCGAATCAGGATCGCCACGACAATCACAGCGATTAGCGTCCAATCAATTGTCGATAACCGTTTCGGCGCGATCTGATTCTGGTCAGGTAGAGTCAGCGGCGAACGATTGCGCGTCGCCAGCAGCACCCCGATTGTTGCCACCCCGATTGAGGCTAGCAGCACATTGATCGCGCTGAACTGTCCAAACGTGCCAATGAAAAACATGGCGGTTGTGACCAACGCTGGTCCAAAGGCCAGCGCCACACCGATTAGAGTCGCAGGTTTTCGCCAGTCGGAGCGCGGCAGCACAGCAAGCGCATACGGCAGCCCCACACCCAGAAACATCCACAGGAGCGCAGGCAGCAGTAAAAAGGTTGGCAGCAGCCAGTCGGGAATAAAAGTGAAGTTCATCATAGTCATAGGGGATCAGATGTTACCGCGAACAGGTGAACCAGTCCAGCGGCGTATGCCATGCGCGGGGAAAGCGCCGCATAGCTCAGTATATCTCCATTGAACGCTAATTAGCTGGCTTTCAAAAGCATGACTTAAAAAATGAGTTGCACGACTAAGCAATTCTGATTAAACTGCTTTGCAAGATCCGTACTGATAAGCCGATGTGTCAACGTAAAATGGGGATAAGACGTGCAATACAAAGTTGAATGGTTGGAGCCGGATCGTTTGTTGCTGATAACCCTTGAGGGTATCGTTACCATGCCCGACTACGAAGAATTCAGCGCCGAACGTCTGCGTTATCTAAATGATGCCGATGGTCAGATCTATTGTATTTGCGATTGGAGTGCCGTTTCAGACAAAATATCGCCGCCAATTTTCGCTGCACTGGCAAACACTTCGGCGCACCACCACCCAAACTGTAAGGTCATGGCGGTTGTCGGCAACCAGGCAATGCTCAAAATGATCGCGACGATAATTATTCAGAAACCTACTACGTCCGATCCAGCAGCCGCACAAGTTTTTGAGTCCCTTGAGCAGGCCGAGACTTTCTGCCGGACGGTCATGTCCGTCGATCAAAATCTAGCCACGCCATCCAGCGTGAGCGATAAGCCCACGAACGCCTGAGTCTTCTCTTTCAAGTTTTGTAACTGCTTGGGCTTATACCAAGAATTTCAAACTCCTGACTGAGCAGTTACGCTTCTAGGTAACCTGAGTAATCACAGCACCTGAGTAATCACCCACAGATAAGTGTCGAGGAAACTTTATGAGTATAAAGAGTGATCTCCGGTACGTTGGCAATTTTGATAATCAGGGCGGAGGGAAGATTCTGCTTAGTGTCATGCTGGGCCTCCGAGAAAAAATAGACAGAGATATCATAGATATTGAACGTGGATGGACTCTTTCAGATGGTGACGACGATTATTTCGTTGTTGCACTACATATATATGGTGTTATGGTCGAACATTACAAATTATTCGCAGTGAAGCCACAAACGGTTCGACATTGGCGGGATGTTTATATGCCAGCATTTAATCAATTCTGCGAGGATACAAGCGTGGGAGCCTGGGGAGATGAAAGACATGCTGTCATTCTCGATGTATTTGCACATCTTGAAAAAGTTGTGATGTTACTCCATCCAGACGATAAGGAGGGTTAATCGTGGGAACCTGGGGACCTGAAGTATTTGATAGCGATGATGCGGGTGAGTTTTATGACGAGATGGTCGAGAAGTTAGTTTATCAAATTGTATACTTACTCGCTGATGAAGCGCTCACGGGTACGCTTCCGGGGAATGGCGATGGGCTTGTGGTTGCTGCCGCCGATATTCTGGCGGTGTGGGGGGAACGCCTTTTTTATATTCACATTGAGCCTGAAGTTGCAAAACATTGGCGGACATTGTCCCTTCAGTATTTTGATCGTGATGTTACCACTGCGGAAGTTCAATCACCAGAGAATGTGCAACTTCGCGCTGAACGCCGAGCAATGATTGAATCAACCTTTGATCGTCTTATAGCCGTTTGCTGACTCACCCTAACCAAGTGCCCATCAAGCCTTACCTTCAGTCGGTTTGCCTCACTGATGCTTGCTCAGCCCCCTGAGCAGTTACGATTGCGATTGCTCAGGTATATTGCCGAAAGGTTTCAAAGAGCAGATCCGGCGTAAGTTCGCGGACGCTGAACACTTGATCGAGCAGCGGATCGAGGATAGTGCTGCTGGCGGTTGGGCCGCACACCACCCCGATAATCTGCTGTACACGAGGTTTCAAAGCCGCGATGGCGCTTTCCCAGTCATCGGTAGGGTCGCCATCGGTAAAGAGATAAACCAGCATCGGCTGTTGGGCGGGCATCACCGCCGAAAGCAGGCGACACGCACCACCCAAGCCGGACGATCCAGCGGCTTCGAGTTTGGGGATCTCGAATTCCTGAACATCGGCAAGCGGCGCAATTTCTTTTGCCGTACTTTCATAGGTGATCACACCCATTTGTACCGCTTGTTTACTGCGCGTAATGAACGTCCCGCACAGCAAATGTAATGCTTGTTTGAGCGCTTCCAACGGCGCACCCGACATGGACGCGGAAGTATCCAGCAGCAAATAGGTGTACAGCGGCATCAGGCTTGCTCCGCGATCCTGACCCCAACTTCGATTTCCACTTCGCGCCCCGACCCCACAATCACAACGGCTCGTGGATCGCTGAACTGACCGGGCGGCACACTCGCAAGTTTGACCTCAATTGTCGCTGCCTGACCGGGATCGAGCGTGATCTCGCTAGGAGTTGCCGTTAACCATGCGGCCGCACTGGCTTGTACCGTCCAAATCCGCTTGCCCGTGTTGCGGATGGTGAGCGTTTGCGCTGTGTCGCCCGTTAAAGTGAGCTTTTCTGGTGTGACAACGAGCAGCGGCGACCACTCGTTCATGACCAGCAGCGCTCGCACGATCATTTGTTGTTCGCGGCCTGTAATAACCACTGCGCGATCTTCGACAATCGTGCCGGGAGCCAGCCGCCGCACTTCCTCATTGAGCGTCACCGCGAATTCGATGACCGAATTCCCCGGCACATCAATATCAAACAGCCGAGCGTTACTGGCGACAGACAGCCATGGGACACAGATCTCGACTCGTGCGGTGCCGATGGCAGGGCCAGCATTGACTAAGCGCACTATTTGCGAGGGCAGTTCGGGCAGCACTCCATCGATTTGCCCATAGTTGAGCGTCAGTGTATCGAGGTGCAGTTCCCAGATCGGATCGCGTAGGTCGATAGAAGCCGAAGTCGTGATAGGTTCGCGCCCGCCATGAACCGACAAGGCATCGTCGAGATGGGTTAGTCCAGTCTTGAGAACTTCGAGTGCCGTGCTATTGAGCGTGACTGGCAGTTCGATGCTGTCACCCGGTTCACAGGTAAAGACGTTATCGGGAACCGTCAGCAGCGACGTATTGGCGGTAATCGTGCCGCGCCAACGGGCGGGGCCATTGTTGTGAATGCGTAATACCCCTTCGGGCGGGCTGTCGCCTTTGATGAAAGGCACAAAGGTAATTGGATTGGCGACCAGATAGGGCGGCAGTTCTACAACAGTCAGTTGTACGTCGATGGGCAGCGTTGTCGTCAAGGTCGAGTCGGCGTTCTCAAAGCGAATCTCATCGATGATGACAGGCGTATCTAACGCTAATTCAGCGGGTACATCCAGCAGATGAACTTCGATCTCGGCGGTTGCGCCGGGGAGAATCGGATCTTCGGCGGTGATTTCAGCCGGACTCAGCCGGACCCAACTATTCACAGCGCGAATGGTACCAGTCCATGCCGCGCCGCCCTCATTCCGCACCGCGATCGGCGTATCGGGCAGCGGCGCGTTACGCTCCACTGTATCGAACAAGGCGGCGTGCGTAACCGCTACTAAATGCGGCTGCGGAGGAGTCACTTGCAATTTGATTGAAACTGCCTGTTCGCCGTGCGGATCAGTAAAGATCAGCGCGTTGGGCAAATCGTAGGTTCCTACGGGCAGTACATCCCAGTTGGGGACGGCTTGAACCTGTACAATCCCTTCCGACCACGAGCCGCAGGTAAACGGCATCGGCGTAACGATATTGAGCCAAGACACCGTAGAGCGTACTGTGCCTGTCCAGCTATCGCGCCCGAAGTTGCCGATCACCACATCGCTGATGCGTTCGGCAGGCCAGCCCCATTCCAACGCGCCCAGATCGACGGGCGCAATCTGCAAGACAACAGCAGGGCGATGTACCGCCAGCCGCACATCCGCGCCGATCATGTGATTCGATCCAACGACCAGCAGTCCGCCGAAAACTTCATGTACGCCATCGGGCAAGGCCAGCACGTCACTGTTCAGGGAGATTGTCCACGCGCTGCTGCGCTGTGCTGGCAAGCGGAGATCGCCTTCGGGCGCGACACTCAACCACGGCACCGCCGCGCTGACATGGCCTTTCCACGCGGTTTTGCCATTGTGAACCGTTAGCGTCACGGGATCGGGAAATTGTTCAGCGAAATCCGCAAAAGTCAGGACAACCGGCTCAACGCTAATGGGCGGCGGATCGGCGGCTTGTACGGTGAAAGTCGCCCCGGCGATCTTGAGCGTATCTTTTTCGTGGAGCTGTACCCGATTCCAGCGTGTTAACGTTTGACCATTGAGTGTCACTGGGGCAGGTGGTTCGCTGGGCAAATATAAAAACAGCGCCCCACTGGGATCGTGTTGGACATAGGCGTAGATGCCCGGCGCGGCCTTCACGCCATCTAGCACTGCCAATTGCGCCCCATCCAGCATCAAGCCACGCGGCGAAGGATACAGCCGTGTTTTCTTGGTGGCGAGACAAAAGTTTCGCGCCGTGGTCAGCAGTGTCGCTGGCGCAGGATCGCTGACGCTGCCTGCCAGCCAGAGATAGCGCGTCGCGTTCGGATCACGGATCGCCAGTTCACCGAGCAGCACTTCGCCTCGTGACAGCGTACTGCCATCCAGCGTAAGCCACGCCAGATGTTTGCCCTTGTCCTCAAAGGCACTAGGCGTGATCTGAGCGCCGTGCAGCCCACTCACCGAAATTTCGGTGTGGGCAGCGACTTCGATTTCTAGCGGCAAGCTCACCGTAGAACCGGGAATTAATTCACCGAGGTTAATCAGTGCGTCCAATAGTCTCGACTCTCTACCAATAGGAGTACAATTTGCAGCATGAATGACCAGCGGACCTTGTGATTGTATTGTACGCTCGATCAGCAGTTTATCCAGCCTGACTCCCGGCGTTCTAACATAAACCACCGGGCCGCCACGCCGCCACAATACCGTCTGTCGGTCACGCCCACGCAGCGTCACCGCCGTGTCGATCAGGATCGGCCCCTGATATTCGCCGGGGGCCAGATCGATGATGTCACCTGAGGCGGCGGTCCGCAGGGCTTCGCGGAGTTCTGCCAGCGATGCGACCTGCATGTTCGCCAATGCTTTCTACCTTCTCTGTTTTCTCTACAGCCTCTGCATCGCGACCATCGCCAACCGTGCCGACTGCCCCGCGCCGAGGATCAACTGCTGCCCATCTTCTAGCGGCAGCGGCTCGTTAATTTCTACCCGACGTACCCCGGCACGGGTTGCCACCCGCAGATCGGGAATGGCGATATTTGACAGTACCCATTTGCTCTGCTTGTACTGAAATTCCGCCACCGGGACGCGATCTTCGGGGCGTGATGCGGATAAGCCTGTTTGCACATGCCAACGATTCAGGGTGCGGCTTTGCCAGCCGACAACTCGCGCCCGTCCCGGTAAGTAGTGTCCACGCTGTCCGGCGCTCTCGTACAGCCGCAGAATCGGAACTTGCGCTGGACGCGCCACTTTCGTCCCGCACCACGGGCAGATTGCCGCTTGATCGCGCAGCAGCACAAAGGCTTTGCCCTCGCAGGCCGGGTTAGAGCAAGGTACGGTTTGTTCTGACATACGTACTAGCGCATCGCCCCATTCAGCGGCTAGCGGGCGTTGTGCCGGATTACGCAAGCCAGCCGTAAAAGCCCGCCGCATCAACGCTTCCACCTCGTCGCCCAACAGCCACGCGCCGCGAAATGGATCGGGCGGACGGTTTGAGCGATCATTAGGATCTTCGATATACAGCGCCCGTGCGCCAAGCGCCAGTAGGTCGTCTTGTTCGGCATCGCTGGAATGCTGCTTCGGCCCCTTAAGCGGATGACGCATCAGCAGCAGTTGATAGATCAACACTGCCAGTGAATGCAGATCCGTCTCGATGGCGGGTTTGGCTCCGCTATTCGGATTGGCCTTGCCCAACACAATCTCTGGAGCCATGTAATCGCTGGTGCCGAGCATTTCCGGCGGCAGCACACCGGGAACCACCAAACCATCCAAATCGATTAAGACAACGTGCTGCTGTGCCACGTTTGCCAGAAAATTGCTGCCGGAAAAATCGGAGTGGCACAGGCCATTACCGTGCAACAGCCATGCGATCCGCGCCATGCTACCCGCAATAATAATCCGATCCATCCACTGACCGCGAATCGCGTCGGGCAAGCGTTTGAAGGCTCTTGCGCCGACCCACCACGTTAGCTCTTTATGCTCAAGTTGGTAGTTGACATTATTCATGCGGACACCGGGTTTGGGCGACTGCACGATGGCGTTGGGCCATGCGAACAGATCCGCTGATCCCGGCTCCTGACGAGTTACGTTGAAGTTGCCAATGATTTTGTTGAGCGCTTCGACTCGCGAACTGCTGCCTTCATGAAACAGCTTGACAACCCAGCGCTTATCCTTCGAGAGATGCAGCGTCCCTTGACCGCCGCTGGCAAAAGGCTCATCATCGTAAAAGTCGCGGCTGCCATCTTTGAGTACAACGATCATCAGTCAATCCTTACCCAAGTCACTCGGCAACATGCGGCTGGAGTGTTTCGATCCGCAGTTTGTAAAAAGCACGTACCAATGAATGTTCCGATTCGTGCAGATGCAGTTTTTCAAGAGTCCGCTTCCCCACCCGGCGATCTATCATCGCCAGCGCCTTGACAAACGGATCGTCGGAATCGAGCGCCTCCCCAATCGGCAGATCCAGATAGACATGCAAAATATTGATCAAATGTCCCGGCGCATGGATTTCGCGCTGCGCCAGAATCGCCGCAATTTCTGCATCGGTTAGCGCGACATTCTCAGGCATCTCGCGTTCAGCGGTGGCAGCTTTGGCGTAATTCAAGCGGCTGCACCCGAAAATTTTGGTTCCATCCACTGTGATCCATGCTTCGCCCGCTTCGTCAGGCGCATCGCGGTAGCTGGTCACATGGAAATCGATCCGCTTTTGCAGGTCGGTAGCTATCAGTTCTTTGAGATGCGATTTCAGCTTTGACCATTTCATGGGTTGAACACCTCTTGCAAATCCATTATGCGGCGGGTCGGGCAGGCCCGGCCCCTACACTTTAACGGTATTTTGTAGGGGCCGCCGCCTGCGCGGCCCAGCATTTGTAGCCTTCTATCGCTTACGGGTCGTCACACCCGCGACAAAACCGTTACCGTGCGATCATCGAAGGAGCCACGCCGATCATAGCTGATCAAGGCCAGTAGCGCCTGTTCGCGCTGCGGCAGTGGATAGCACAACACGCGATCTCGCAACGCCTCGAACAGATTCGTGTGCAGCAGGTCGGCGTAAGGTTCGAGATCGCCGGACAAGCCATCGGTCATCAGTGCTACGATGTCCAGTGGTTCGTCAAATTGGTAGACTTTGGCACGTTCCAACCACTGCCGAAGCGGGCCACTGGTCAAAAATAACGTCCGGCTGGATTCATCGGGATCGGTATCAGGGTCGGTCAGCAAGTAATATTGACCGTCGGGCGTTTCAGCCGTGACGATCCCGTCGCCGACATGCGCCACACCGAGCAGACAGCCCGTTTGCTGAGGCCAATGGATCAGCAGTTGCAGCGTCGTACTCAGATCGCCCAAGCTGACATCGTGTTCGGTGGAAAACGCCCGAATCGCCTGATACGCGGCTCGCAAGCCTGCCCAGATCGCCCGACTTATATCCTCGGTAGCAGGTGGATCGGGCATAGCGGCGACCATTGCCGCCACAGCGCGAGTCACGGCAAGATTGGAGCCAACCCGTGCTAGTGGGGCGGTTCCGGCTCCGTCGGCTACTGCGATAATATTCCAATACGCGGTAGTGGCAATCGCAGTTGCATCTTCGCGAAAAGTCCCCTGATGTGCGTGAGTCTTCCCGCGATGGCTCGCCGCCACCAATTGATAGCCATCTGCGCCCGCCAATGAAGTCGTGAAGTTTTCTGGGTAATAGTAGACATCCTGCGTATTGGAGGCCAAGTGCCGCCAGCGGGCAGGCGTAACCTTAATCGGCGGTGGTTCCAGCGGAATCGTGATGGCTTTTTCTAGTACGGTTGCCGCCCACACCATCGCATTTTCCAACCCGGTAGCGTTGTGCTGGGCGATCCGGTAGGGCGCACGGGCAATCGGTTGGGCGGCGGTGAGTGACGCATATTCGCGGATCTCGTTTGGACTGATGCCATCGATATACAGCACATACAGCCGATGACGCGGATCGAGCCACCCGTTAAGCGCCGTTTGCCAGCCTTCCGCCGTAGGCCGCGTCAGCAGCAGAAACACCACACATTCGTCGGTAGGCAGTGCTTCAAACCAACGATCATTAACCTCGCGGACGCGGATCTCAAGCGTAGTGAGTCGCGCCTGCAAGATCGCACTGACCACTTCAGGATCGATGGGATCAGGCCAGCCCTGCGGATCGACCAATAGATAAACGGTGGGGGTCATGAGGCGTTGGAATCTTTATCCCACTTCATGACCGTTGGCAGTGGCAGTGCATCCAGATTGCCATCGTCGGCGGCTTTACTGTCGATGCGTTGGCTGGTCTTTTGGATGCTGGACGAAACCCATTTGAAGAACTGTTGCAAGTTATCTGGGCTAACATCGGACATCTTGATCACGTCAGTAGTGATCGCTTTAAGCGTCTCGGTGTTCACGTTAGGACCGCAGCCCAACGCGACGAGCGACCCGATCTTATTGATCGTGCGGGCCTTGAGTTTGGCAACAGCATCTTTCCAAACATCTGTTGGTGCGCCATCGGTGAGCATAAAAATCAGTGGGCGGTAATCGCCTTTGCGCCCTTCGGTATTCTGCTGCAACTCGCGATCTAACGCATCGTTGAGCAACGTAATCGCCGCGCCGAGGGCAGTGTTGCCTTCGGCTTTGAGCGTTGGCGGCGTGAAGGTTTCCACCGAGGTCAACGGGACAATCTGCTTGGCAGTCGTATCAAAGGTAATCACGCTCAGATACACTGTTTCGATGGCGTGTGGATTGTTAATTAACTCGCGATGGATCAAAGTAACGCCCTGTTGGACAGCCTGAATGGGCGCACCAAACATCGAGGCGGACGTATCGAGCAGCAAATACACCGGACGACGGCGGACAAATTCGTCTGTATTCAAGGGCTATTCCTCTCGTTTATAGTAGACGAGGCTATTTTAGCGGAGATCTCACATTTCGGCGTGGCGAAATTCCTCGGATAGATGGGATAGCGATTCCACAATCTGATCGGTGTCAGCCGCTTCTAACACAATAATCCCCGGTAGTTGATGGATACGAAACTGTGTATGATCGTGGAAAAACTTAATCACGATTGAACCAATGGCTTTCTCGCGCATCACATATATTATACTCCACATCCAGCGTTGACGCTCGGTTTCCGGCCCCCATTCCAGGGCAATCGGGTCTAAACGAAAAAAAGTAAAGGATAAAAAATCGAATATGCT